>JAHWLA010000058.1 GCA_019347595.1 Actinomycetota bacterium | reverse complement strand
GCGCACCCGCCTGGGTGGTGCCGCTCGTCCCCTGGGCCGAGCTCGTCCTCGGCGCCCTGCTGGCCGCCCAGGTCGCGGGCCGGTGGCCCGCGCTGCCTGCTGCCGTGCTCCTCGGCGCCTTCTGGTGGCAGGTGCGCGCTCGCGTCCGCCGCGGCGACGCCGGGCCGTGCGGTTGCTTCGGCGAGACGTCGGCCCGACCTGTCGGCCCCCGTACCGTCCGTCGCAACGCAGCGCTCACCGCGCTGGCCGCTCTCGGCTTCGTCGCCCCCGACACAGGGAGCGTGTTGGAGGCGGCGACCGGGGCGGTGGTGGGCTTGGCCATCGTGTCCGACGCCCGACGGGCCGGCTAGCCTCCGCCGCCGTGCCCATCATCGAGCCCTCGCCCCACATCGCCGGCGTCGTGGTGGTGACGCCCGACGTCCACGGCGACGAGCGAGGGCGCTTCGTGGAGACGTACCGACGCGAGTGGTTCGACGGCAACGAGATGGTGCAGGGCAACCGCTCCGACAAGCAGGCGGGGGCGCTCGTCGGGCTGCACTTCCATCGGCACCAGGCCGACTACTGGTACGTCCCCAAGGGCCGCGCCCGCGTCGTGCTCCACGACCTACGCGTCGGCTCGCCGACCGAAGCCGCCACCCAGATGCTCGACATCGGCGACCACGACGACCGCGGCGTCTACATCCCGCCCGGTGTGGGCCACGGGTTCGCGGCGCTGACCGAGCTCACCATCACCTACCTGGTCGACCGCTACTACGACCCGGCCGACGAGCTGGGGGTGGCGTGGGACGACCCGGCGCTGGGCGCCGACTGGGGCGTGGCTCAGCCGATCCTCTCGGCCCGCGACCGGGCCAACCCGCGGCGCTCCGAGGCCGAGCTGCCCGTCTGGAGGTAAGCGTCCACGGCGGCGGCGCCGACGAACCGGCCGTGCACGGCGCCCGCGGCGTCGGCCAACAGCACGGTGGGCGCGGACCGGATGCGGAAGGCCTCGGCCAGGTCGGGGTCCCGGGTGGCGTCGACGGTGATGACCGGTCCATGGCCCTGGAGCCGGTCGACGACGGGCCCGCAGCTCGCGCAGTACGGCGTCGTGAACACCACCCAAGTGGCCTCCGCCCCGTCGACCAGGTGGCCGGGAAGGCGGGGGACCGGCCGGTCGTCGCTCGCGATGCGCCGGCGACGTCGGTCGTAGGCGATCCGGAACGCGACAAACGCCGCCAGCAGGGCGGCCACGATCAGCAGGCGCAGCGTCATCAGGCGACCAGCTCGACGCCGCGTCGGCGGGCGAAGACGAGGTACAGCTCGCAGCCGACGCAGATGCCGGTGGCGGCGGCCAGCCCGGCCAGGGCGGCCACCACGAGGGCGAGCGCCCAGCCCACGCCGACCGCCCCGGCGGCGAAGGCGACGGTGGCGGCGGTCAGGAACACGACGCCGACCGCGGCCGCGAAGCGGGGCGGGCGGGGGTCCTCCAGTTCGGCGGGCGGCCCCAGTCGGGGCTTGATCGCCTCCGCGTAGAGACGGAGGAACGGGCCGTAGCGCGGGCCGAAGGCGGCGCCGAGCAGGAGAACGACGGCGAAGGCGGGAACCACCAAACGAGCGTCGGCCACGAAACCCCCGAGCAGCGCCACCGTGAGGACGCCCTGGTTGAAGCGGGGACCTCGGGCATCGATGGGACGGAGCGAATCGGCCATAGCACCAGCTTAAACCCGACTGGGGCACTCGGGAATTCCCGCCTCGCTTTACGCCCCCAGGTTTGCCACACTGCGTGGCAGGAAAAGGGACGGAGCGTGATGATGGACCTCAAGAGCATCGGGCAGGCAGGAGTCCTGCGCACGGCGGTGGCCGATGTGGCGGTGGCCCGGGAAAAGGCGCGTCAGGCTCGGCTCCTGAAGCTGGCGCTGTTCCTCGGCCCCCTGGCCGCCTGGTTCTGGCTGCGGCTGGTCAGCGGCAACCCCGTCCGCTTCGGCATCAGCAACCCCGTCCCCACAGAGCTCATGCCTGCGTTGGTGCTCATGATCGTGCTGTGCGCGGTTCTCATCCTGCCGCTGCTGGGCGCGGGCCGGTCGCCCCACGTCCTGTACCGGCCGTCGGAGCTGACCACCTCGTTCGCCGACGTGCGGGGCATGCCGGTGGTGGTGGAGGAGGTCGTCAAGACCCTCAACCTCTTCCTGGCCCACCGCACGTTCAAGGAGCGCATGGGCGGGACGCCGCGGCGGGCGATCCTGTTCGAGGGGCCGCCGGGCACGGGCAAGACGTATCTCGCCAAGGCCATGGCGCGCGAGGCGGGCGTGCCGTTCTTCTTCGTGTCGTCGTCGGCGTTCCAGTCGATGTACTACGGGCAGACCAACCGCAAGATCCGCAACTACTTCAAGGCGTTGCGCAAGGCGGCCCGCAAGGAAGGCGGGGCCATCGGCTTCATCGAGGAGATCGACGCCATCGGTGCGGCGCGCTCCGGGATGGGCGGCGGAAGCGGGCGCGAGGGGATCTCCGGCGTCGTCAACGAGCTGCTCATCCAGCTCCAGTCGTTCGACCAGCCGCCCACCGGCCGGCGCGTCCGCGGCTGGTTCGTCGACCAGCTCAACTACTGGCTGCCCACCTCGGCGCACTTGAAGAAGCCGAGCCCGGAGCCCGCCAACATCCTCGTCATCGGGGCCACCAACCGGAAGGACGACCTCGACCCCGCGCTGCTGCGGCCGGGGCGGTTCGACCGGGCCGTCTACTTCGATCTCCCCAGCCGCCGAGGCCGACGGGAGATCCTCGACTACTACCTGGCCCGCAAGGCCCATGCCCCCGCCCTCGACACCCCGGAGCGGCGCGACACGTTGGCGGCCATGACGTTCGGCTACTCGCCGGTGATGATCGAGCACCTGCTCGACGAGGCGCTGGTGTGGGCGCTGCGCCGGGGCGACTCCCGCCTCAACTGGGACGACATCCAGCAGGCCCGCATGACCGAGGAGCTCGGGCTCAAGCAGCCGGTGGAGTACACCGAGGCCGAGCGGCGCACCATCGCCACCCACGAGGCGGGGCATGCCACGGTCGCCTACCTGGTCGGCAAGGGCCGCAAGCTCGAGGTGCTGTCGATCATCAAGCGGGGCGCGGCCCTCGGCCTGTTGGCGCACTCCGACCTGGAGGAGCGGTTCACCAGCACCAAGACCGAGATCGAGGCGCTCATCCAGATCGCCTTCGGCGGCATGGTGGCCGAGGAACTGTTCTTCGGGGAGTCGGGCACCGGGCCCAGCGGCGACCTCCAGGCGGCCACCTCGGCGGCGGCCCAGATGGTGGGCTCGTTCGGCATGGGCGGCTCGCTCGTCTCGCTGGAGGCGGCGGGCGGTATGCCGGGCGCCAACATCGTGAGCAAGGTGCTGGCGTCGGACACCGGGCGCGAGGCAGTCGAGGCGATCCTGGAAACGGCCAAGGCGGCGGTCACCCGGTCACTGCAGGAGAACCGGCACCTGGTGGAGGCCCTGCGCGACGCGCTGTTGGAGCGCGACGAGCTGGTGGGCCAGGAGATCCTCGACGTGCTGCGCGGGGCCGAGCCCGTGGTCGTCGACCTCCGCGAGGCGGCACCGTTGCAGGCGGAGGTCGTCCCGCCCGCCGAGGCGTAACCGGCGCCGTTGTGGGGACCAGAACGAGGTTGTGCGCCATCAGGTGAGGGCGTCGAGTACGAAGGCGAACACGAAGGCCTCGTCGCGCCAGGCGTCGTAACGGCCCGACGGCCCCATGTGCCCGGCGCCCAGCTCCGTCTTCAACACGATCGGCCGCGTGCCGGTTGTGCGCTCGCGCAGCCGCTGCACCCACTTGGCGGGCTCCCAGTAGCTCACCCGCGGGTCGTTGAGGCCCGCGGTCACCAACATGGCGGGGTACGGCTGGGCCGCCACGTTGTCGTACGGCGAGTACGCCTTCATGCAGTCGTAGACGGCCTTGTCGGTCACCGGATTGCCCCACTCCTCCCACTCCAGGACGGTCAACGGGAGGGTCTCGTCGAGGATGGTGGTGAGGCAGTCCACGAAGGGCACCTCGGCCACCACGGCGGCGAACAGGTCAGGCCGCATGTTGGTGACCGCGCCCACGAGCAGGCCCCCTGCGCTGCCGCCCCGGATGCCGAGGCGCTCGGGCGTCGTGAGGCGCTCGGCGACGACGTGCTCGGCGCAGGCCACGAAGTCGGTGAACGTGTTGGGCTTGTGGAGCAGCTTGCCGTCGTCGTACCAGCGCCGGCCGAGCTCGCCGCCGCCGCGCACGTGGGCGATGGCGTAGACGAAGCCGCGGTCGAGCAGGCTGAGCCGCAGCGACGAGAACCGGGGTTCGACGCTGATCTCGTAGGAGCCGTAGCCGTAGAGCAGCGCGGGGGCGCTGCCGTCGAGCGCGGTGTCGCGGCGGTGCACGACCGAGATGGGCACCCGCGCACCGTCGGGGGCAGTGGCCCACATGCGCCGCGTCTCGTACTGCGAGGGGTCGTAGCCGCCGAGCACGGGCTGCTGCTTCTTGAGGACGCGGGTGCGAGCGTCCGTGTCGTAGTCGTAGACCGACCGAGGGGTGATCATCGACTCGTAGGCGAAGCGGTAGACGTCGGTGTCGAACTCGGCGTTGACGTCGGGGCCTGCCGTGTAGACGGGCTCGGGCTGCTCGATGATGTGCTGGTCGCCGTCGGCCAGCCGGAGGATGCGCAGGCGACGCAGCGCGTCGGCCCGCTCGATGAGCACCAGGTGGCGGGCGAAGACCTCGACACCGTCGAGCTTCACGTCGTCGCGGTGGGGGACCACCTCCACCCAGTTGTCGCGGCTCGGCGCGTCGACGGGCGTCTCCACCAGCTTGAAGTTCACTGCCTCGTCGGCATTGGTGACGATGAAGAAACGATCGCCGTGGTGGTCGACACCGGGGTGATGATCGACGGAGTACTCGATGCCCTGCTCCCGGGGCTGCACGACGCGCAGCTCGCCGGTGGGGTCGTCGGCCCGTAGGTACCACGTCTCGGTGGTCACCTTGCTCTCCAGGACGAGGAGGACGTAGGCCTCGCTGCGGGTCGCGTGGACGTCGAGGTAGAAGCGGTCGTCGTCCTCCTGGAACACGAGGGCGTCGTCGGCCGCCGGCGTACCGATGCGGTGGCGCCAGAGTTGGTAGGGCCGCATGGCCTCGTCGACCTTGGTGTAGAAGACGTGGGCGTTATCGGCCGCCCAGGCCAGCCCGTAGTACGTGCCCTCCACGACGTCGGGCAGGTCGTCGCCCGTCTCCAGGTCCCGGAAGCGCAGGGCATAGCGCTCGCCGCCGTCGGTGTCGACGGCGTAGGCGAGGAGACGGTGGTCGGGGCTCACCACGTCGTTGGCGACGGCCAGGAACTCGTGTCCCTCGGCCAGCACGTTCTCGTCGAGCAGGACCTGCTCCGGCCCCTCCTCGCCGCCTCGGCGCCGGCAGGCGATGGGGTACTGGAGGCCCTCGACCGTGCGGGCGTAGTACCACCACTCGCCCTTGCGGGCGGGCACCGACTCGTCGGTCTCCTGGATGCGGGCGACCATCTCGTCGTACAGCTCCTGCTGGAGCGGCTCGGTGTGGGCGAGCATCGCCTTGGTGTAGGCGTTCTCCGCTTCGAGGTGGGCGAGGACGGCGGGGTCGTCGCGGTCGCGTAGCCAGAACCACTCGTCGGTGCGGCGGTCGCCGTGCGCCTCGACGGCGTGCGGGCGCCGGTCGGCGACGGGAGGCTGCGGATGAACGTCGTGCATTTACGTAGCCTGGCATTTCATGCCCCTGTACGCGATCGACGACCGCGTCCCGACGGTCCACCCCGAAGCCTTCGTCCATCCCGACGCCGTGGTGATCGGCGACGTCCGCCTCGGCGCCGAGGCCTCCGTCTGGCCGGGTGCCGTGCTGCGGGGCGACTACGGGAGGATCGAGGTGGGCGAGCGCACGTCGGTCCAGGACGGGACGGTCGTGCACGCCACCGCCGAGCTGGCGACGGTCATCGGGCACGACTGCGTCGTCGGGCACGTCGTGCACCTGGAGGGGTGCACCATCGAGCCCTTCTGCCTGGTGGGCTCGGGGTCGGTCGTCCTGCATCGGGCGGTCGTGCGCTCGCATGCGCTGGTCGGTGCCAACGCCTTGGTGCCCAACGGCATGGAGGTGCCGTCGTTCGCCATGGCGCTGGGCGTGCCGGCGAAGGTGCGGGAGAACGCCGTGAAGGAAGGGTTCGTCAAGGAGGCAGTGGAGATCTACGTCGGCAACGCGCATCGCTATCAAACCGGCCTGCGGCGGATCGACGCCTGATGCGCGCCGACACCACGCCGGAGGAGTGGCGGCGACGAGCCGACGCCGCGCCCGTGGGCACGGTGGTCGAGGGCGACCTGCGCTCGGCGTGGGCGGGGCTGGCTGCGCTGGACGCGGCCGACACCGACACGGCTCGCGCCGCAGCAGCGGAATCTCGGCGGGTGGCGTGGTCGCAGCCCGACGACGTACTCGGCGTGCAGGCGGCGCCCGGGCTGGTGGTCCTCGCCCATGCCGGGCCGCAGCCGTTCTCGGTGCTCGGCGTGGCGGTGGGGATTCTGGCCCGGTGCTTCGAGGCGTGGGGCGACGACGCCGACCTCGACGCCGCCGTCGCGCGGCACGACCTCGGGGTGGCGCTCGGCGACGCCGTGTGGGTAGGGCCGGCGTCGTGGCGGGTGGGCTGGGGGCGGCGCTGCTTTACGGCGTGACCGGCGACGTGAGCTTCCTGGCCACGGCCGAACGCGTGGCCGACGCCATGTGCGAGACCCAGGCGCCCGACGGGTGGTGGGGCAGCGCGGCAGCTACGGCGGAAGCGGCGTTCGTGCTGCGCGAGATGGCCGACGCCGTCGAGGCCCGTGCGGGCGCCGACGTGGACGTCGTCACCGAGTCGGACGAGTGACGCCCGGCGCCGTGGTCGTGTTCGGGCTCGACGCCGAGGCGGTCGCGGCCCGGGTCGCGGAGTTGCGGGAGGCCCGTCGGCGGGCGGCGGGGTACGTCGGCGACGACCGTGTGGCGGCCGAGGTCATGGCCGCCGAGCTGTTCGGTGGCGACTTCGAGGTCGAGCCGCTGCGCTGACTTCGCCGCCGATGCGGCAGGCTGACCGGATGCCGGAATTCCTGGGGGTGTCGCACGTCGACCTGACCGTGCGCGACGTGTTGGCCAGTGCCGAGTGGTACTCGACCCTCTTCGGGCTGGTCACGCTCATGGAGACAGACGAGCCCGACCGGACATCGCGGGTGCTGTTCCACCCCGGCTCGAAGCTGGCCATCTCGCTGGGCACGCACCCGACCAACGACGGCACCCCGTTCGACGAGACGCGCACCGGCCTCGACCACCTGTCGTTCCGGGTGCGCGACCGGGCCGAGCTGGAGGCCTGGGTGGCGCGCTTCGACGAGCTCGGCGTCCACCACTCCGGCATCACCGACGCCCCCTACGGCTCGGTGGTGGTGTTCCGCGACCCCGACAACATCCAGCTCGAGCTGTTCGTCAGCGCGTAGGGCAGCGTCAGCCCCGGTCGAGGAGCTCGGCCACCGTCTCCGCGATGCGGCGGGCCAGCAGCGGCGGCACGGCGTTGCCGATCTGCTTGGCGATCGCCACCTTGCTGCCGCACCACAGGAAGTCGTCCGGGAACGACTGGAGCCGGGCCGCCTCGAGGTGGGTGATGGGCCGGTGCTCCTCGGGGTGGAGGTAGCGCCCCTTCTCGGGCTTGTAGAACTCGGTGCGGACGGTCACCGACGGCTGGTCCCACCACAGCCGCCCCATCACGTCGGTGGTCCCCGTCGGCTTGTTGCGCCAGCAGTCGGGCAGCAGGTCGGGTCGCTCTCGGGCCAGGTCGAAGCGGTTTCCGCCCGGCGGAACGGCCCGGTAGCGCTCGGCCGATGTGGCCGTCGGCCGTCTGCCCACGTGGATCTCGGCCGCCTTGAACGAGCCTGGCACCCGCCGTCCGAAGTACGTCTCGGCGCTGTCGGGCAGCTCCGTGCCCACCGGGTGCCGGGGCACCCCGTGGAGCGCCCGGCGGACGGAGACGGGACGGTCGACGTGCGTGGGCTCCGGCAGGTGCGGCGGGCCGATGCGCGACCCGATGACAATCGTGCGGTGGCGCCGCTGGGCGACGCCGTAGTCGGCGGCGTTGAGGACGGCATGCGTGAGCCGGTACCGGCGCAGCCGCCCCCGCTCGACCTCGTCGATCAGCAGCGCGAACTCGTGCGACGAGCGGAAGCGGTCGACGTTTTCGATCACGAACACCGCGGGGCGCGCTCGCGCTACCACTCGTACGTACTCCCGCCACAGCCGGTTGCGGGGGTCGGCCGGGTCCTTGGCCCCCAGGTTGGAGAACCCCTGGCACGGCGGGCCGCCGATCACGACATCGGCTTCGGGCACGGCGTCCTCGGCCACGGCTGCGATGTCGCCGCACACCACGTGGTCCTCCCCGAAGTTGGCGGCGTAGGTGGCCGCCGCGGGCAGTTCCCACTCCACGGCCAGGACCGGCTCGAAGCCCGCCGCCACGAACCCCGACGTCATGCCGCCGCAGCCGGCGAACAGGTCGATCAGGCGGCCCGGCATGCCGGCGATGGTACGGCCGCGGCGTTGCCGCTCAGGCGATGGTGACGTAGCCGGGGACGAGGTGGTGCGGGGTGTCGAGGTAGGCCTTGGCCTCGGGCGGCTTGGCGAAGCGGCCGTGGCTCCACCGGATCTCGACGTGGCCTTCGACCACTCGCGGCTCGTCGGCTGCCCTGTCGCGCACCTCGGCTGCCCAGCGCACCACCGGCTGGCCTGCCTCGTCGCCCCACACGTCGAAGCGGCGCAGCTCGTAACCCTGGCGCCAGTCCCACGGGGTGGCAATGCGCAGGCGCAAGGACCGCTGGTCGGCCGTGCCCAGCACGAAGTAGGGCGCGCTGCCGATGCGCAGTAGCCGCCACAGGAGTGCCTCTTGCTCGGCCTTGGAGCGGAGCGCCATTCGCCAGCGGGCGGCGGAGGCCCGGCCCACCTCGCACGCCCACTGCCGGGCGACGGGCGCCAGTGCAGGCGGCCACTGCCGGTCGGACAGCGCGCTGCGCAGGGCCGCCCGGTGGGCGGGGGCGATGTCGGCGACGTAGGGCGGCAGGCCCAGGTCGCCGGGCAGTTCGGCCCGCACGGCGGCGTAGAGCTCCTGGTAGGCATCGGGCGCCACCTCGCCGAACCAGTCGCCCGCCGAGGCCCGCCGGGGCCCGCCGCGCAGCAGGTGGTCGAACAGGCGCGACGGCGATGCGTTGAACAGGATCTGCGACAGGTACTTGCAGCTCACCAGGTACACGTGGTCGACCCGGAGGTCGGCGGGTACCACCTCGTCGCCCGGCGCCTGCTGCGGCCCTTTCCACTCGACGACGAGGGGACGGCGGCCCCGCAGCCCTTGGTGGGCCTCCAAGAACGCCCGCCCGTTGGCCCAGGCGGCATGGACGTGCTGCCGGTAGGCGGGCGCCGCCACCGACTGGGCCAGCCGGTCCCATACCTGGTCGCCCACGTTGGCGACCTCGGCGGGCCGGGCGGCCACCGCGGCGCGCGGGTCTTCGAACCGGCCCAGCATGGCCATCCCGGTGACCAGTTCGGTGACCTCGGTCCGCGCTGCGGGCATTGGTCAGTCGTCGGCGAACAGCGGTGCCATGCGCAGCTCGAACGATGCCCGTTCCGAATCGAGTCGTTCGTTCGTCCACACGTCCTCGGCGGGGTAGACGTCGACGACGGACCCGGTGGCCTCCATCCACTCGAACACCGCCGTGCCCCACTGCTCATCGAGCAAGGCGTCCCGGATCCGCTCTTTTCGCGCGCCCACGAGATGGGCGGGGGTGGCGGCGACGACGTGCAGTGCGACCACGCGCGACAAGACGTCGATGTCCTCGGCGAGGTAGACCGCCGGCTCCTCCGGATCGCGCACAACGGCGTACGCCACCTGCATCTCGCCCCCTCAGTTACTCGGTTGTCGCCGTGCCCGGCCCTGTTTGCCTTCGCCTTTGGCGAAGGCCGCGAGTTCGTGCTGGGCCTCGGTCGACAGCATTGCGAACGCACCTCGGTAGGCTTCGCCCTTGAGGGCCTCGAGCGCGTGGTGCCCGGCACTGCCGCGGGGCGGTAGGTCGGTGCTCAACAGCACGATCCGATTCGGCGAGACCTCAGGACGCTGCCGGAGCACAGCAATCTTGCCGAGGGCTTTCCACACCGTGTCGGTGCGCCTCAGCCCCGGGCGGGTGCTGGTGAAGGCGCCGGAGACGTCGAAGTACCAGCGCTCGCCGTCCTTATCGGTGGCGACAAGGTTGACCTCGACGCCGCTTCCCAGCTTCACGTTCTTCTTGATGTCGGTGAAGCCGCAGTTGGTCAGCAAAAGTTCGGCTATCTCCTTGGCCGCCTTTCCTTCCCGCACCGCCCGCTGCTGAAAGTCCTCTCCGTCGGGGGCTGTCGGCTTCACGGCCAACGACGCGGTGAACGGGGGAGGAGCCGTGCGCGCCGCCAACTCTGTCCGTGCCCGGGCCACCCGCCGCCGTGCCGCCTTCACGTAGTCCGGGTCGGTGTCGTACCCGACGAAGCGGCGGCCGGACTGCACGGCGGCGACGGCGGTCGTCCCCGAGCCCATGAAGGGGTCGAGCACGACGTCGTCTTGGAACGTGTAGAGGTGGATGAGCCGCAAGGGCAGCTCCACCGGGAACGGCGCAGGGTGGTTGACGCGCGTGGCGCTCTCCGGCCCGATCTCCCACACGTCGAGGGTTGCTTCCATGAACTCGTCCTTGTTCATGGTGGCCACCGACGGAAGTCCTCGTTCTACCCGTTCCGCTCGGCTGATGGCTCGGTCGAAGCGGTGCTTGCTGGCGATGACCACGCGCTCGGTGATGTCTCGGAGCACAGGGTTCGAGGCGTTCTGAAAAGAGCCCCACGCACAGGAGCCCGTGGCGCCGCGGCCTTTCTGCCACACGACTTCGCCCCGGATGAGGAGGCCGAGGTCCTGGAGGATGTTGGTGACATCGGCGGCCAGCGAACGGTACGGGCGGCGACCGAGGTTGGCGACGTTGACGGCGATGCGGCCACCCGACTCCAGCTTCTCCACGCACTCGGCGAAGACGTCTTTGAGCATCTGGAGGTAGTCGAGGTACGACTTGGGGATGTGGCCCTGCCCCAGCGCCGCTTCGTACTCCTTGCCCGCGAAGTACGGCGGGGAGGTCACGACCAAGGCCACCGATCCCGAGGGCACCTCGTCCATGAAGCGGGCGTCGCCCTCATGGATGCAGTCGAGCTGGTGCTCCGGTGGACGGTTCACCACCTCGTCCTTGACGATCGTCGGCGGCGAGAACCGCGCGTAGAAGTCGGCGGCGTCGTGGTTCTCCCGTCGCCCCACCCCGAATGCCGAGGTTGCCGTCGCCTTCCGTCGTGCGCTCACAGGTTCAGAGCGTACGCGGGGGGTGTGACAACCAACGTGATGCGCGGCCCGGCCGCCGCCTGCCCGGGGCTACTGGGAGACGGGCTGGGTGCTGGGGTGGAGCTTGAGGTAGGCCTCGAGCTCGTCGAGGAACTCGACCAGCTCGGCGCCCGAGAAGAGGTCACGCTCGATGGTGAGCGTAAGCCACTGTTCGACCTTGCCTGCGCCCGGGGTGTCCTGGAGGAGGCCCCAGAGGGTGAAGAGCCGGTCCTGCACGCGGGACGGGCTCAGGTAGGTCTCGCCCTTGAGGGATTCCCGCCAGGCCTGGATCTCGATGAGCGTGTTTTCCATGTCTCCCACTCCAACGCCACCGGTGGGGTGGCTGTTCCCCGTCGGCGCCGGCGTCAACCCCAGTGTGGCAGGTGCCACGAGGGTTGGATCGGCACGTTCCCCGGGGATGATGAGGCCCAGGAGAATTGTTACTATCTACGTAGGAGAAATTCGCCGCTCGGGGGCCACCGCCCTCCGCCAGGAGTTGATCACCCCATGACCACGACGGACCTCGACCTCGGTCGCTACAAGCTCGGCTGGAGCGACGTCGAGGACTATGTCTTCAAGCCGAAGCGAGGCCTGAACCTCGACATCGTCAAGGAGATGTCGTGGATGAAGGGCGAGCCCGACTGGATGCGGCAGAACCGCCTCAAGGCCCTCCGCCACTTCGAGAAGCGGCCCATGCCCAACTGGGGCGGCGACATGTCGGAGATCTTCTTCGACGACATCTACTACTACATCAAGCCCACCGCCGAGCAGGTCAGCTCGTGGGACCAGCTCCCGGACTCCGTCAAGGAGACCTACGAGAAGCTGGGCATCCCCGAGGCGGAGCGGAAGTACCTCGCCGGCGTCACCGCCCAGTACGAGT
>JAHWLA010000057.1 GCA_019347595.1 Actinomycetota bacterium | reverse complement strand
TGCTCGAGGTAGGTGCGCACGCCGCCCAGCCCGGCATCGACCGCGGCCACCACCGCCATGGCCACGTAGCGGCTCAGCTCCTGGGGCACGGTCGGTTGAAGCAGCACCGCCACCAGGGCACCCACCAGCAGCCCGAACAGCGCCAGCACTAGTTGCCCCCCACCGGCTCGGCCGTGGCGATGGCGACCCGGCCGGTGTAGGCGGGCACCTCCACCTCGCGCTCGCTGACGCTGAACCCCAGCCCGAACAGCTTTGTCCAGCGCTCGAACCGCCGGGCGATCGTGCTCTCCTCGAACGTGCGCCTGTCGGCCCCGATGGCGGCCACCCGGTACGGCGGCGACAGCGGGCGAAAGTTCACCACGATGGTGTCCCCTGCCGCCCGGATGGGGCTGGTGGCGACCAGGCGGTTGTCGTTGACGGCGACGGCCTCGGCGCCTGCCACGAACAAGGCGTTCACCACGAGCTGCAGGTCACTGTCGTGGATGCGGTAGGCGCCGCTCTGCGACGGGTCGGCCGGGTCGCGGTCGGAGTCGGACAGCCGCACCAACAGGCCCCGTCCCCGCAACGCCACCGTGCCCGCCTCCATCGCCAGCCGGGCGTTGCGAGCCGCCTGCTCGCGGTCCGCCTCCGTGCGCCGGACCGCCACTCGCTGGGCCTCGGCCACCTGCTCCCGCAGCTTCTGCACTTCGTCGTCGAGCTCGTCGACCTGGTCCTGTCGGGTTTGGATGAGAGCAACCAGGCGACTGCGCTGCGGCGCCTCGGCCTTGCGGGTGGCGTCCGTGGTGGACGCGGCGGTCACCAGCAGGAAGCCGAGGACGGCGAAGCACCCGGCAAGCGCAAGTGACGACCGACGACGCACGTCACGGAGTATTACCGCAGCATCTGCCGAATACGGCGCGCGTACTCCTGCGCCAGCGACTTCGCCTGCGGTTCGGTGGCCCCCTCGGCCCAGACGTGGGTGACGGGGTCCTCGGGATCGGGCAGCACCAGCGCCCACCCCTCCTCGTGGAGCACCTTCACGCCGTCGACCATGATCATCTCGCGGTCCTTGATGCGCTCGACCAGCGTGCGCATGACCATGCCCTTCTGCTCCCAGGGCGTCACCACCGTCTCGTGGGCGATGTGGACCCGCGGCGCTTGGCTCACCACCTTCGACATGCGCAGGCCGGTGGAGGCCAGCATGGCGAGCAGGTTGACCAGCGTGGCGATGCCGTCGTAGGCGGGCAGGAACGACGGGAAGACGAAACCGCCCTCCTGGCTGGCCGCGAACACCACGTCGGCCGACGACGCCGTTTCCATGATGTGGGCGGTCGACAGCTTGGTCCACTCGATGTCGGCGCCGTTGCGCTCGCACAGCTCCTCGATGGAGCGGCTGACGGAGACGGGAACGGCCACCCGGGGCTTGTCGCTTGTGGCGCACACCAGGGTCAGCAGCAGGAACAGGGCGTCGTTGTCGGAGAGCACATGGCCGGTGTCGTCGACGAACGTGATGTGCTCGGCGTCGGGGTCGATGACGGCGCCGAGGTGGGCGCCGGAGGCCCGCACCAGCTCGCCGACGCGGGCGGCGGCGTCCCACCGGTTGAAGGCGATCATCCCCGCCGTCGCCGCGAAGGGGTTGACCGACAGCACGTCGGCACCCAGTTTCCCGAGCACGTTCGGCATGACGAAGCTGGCCGACCCGTAGGCGTAGTCGACCACGACCTTGAAGCCCGCCGCCCGCACCGCTTCCGCATCGACCGAGCGCATCAGGGCGCCGGTGTAGTGCTCGATGGCGCGGGGCGGGAAGCCGATCTCGCCCATCTCGGCGCCCATGGCCCGCCGGAAGTCCTCGCGGTAGTAGAGGCGCTCGATCTTGAGCTGGGTGGCCTCGGTGATGTCGATGCCCTGGCCGTCGAAGAACCGGATGACAACCGACTGCGGGTCGCCCTCCACCAGGCGCACGGTCACCCCGGCCTGGCTGCGCACGGTGCGCACCTGGAAGCGGGTGACGGGCACGGTGGCGACCTCGAGGTCGTCGACGTTCACGCCCGCGGCGTTGAGCCCCACCATCACCGCCCGCTTGATGGCGCGGGCGGCGCGGCTCGAGTCGCGCGAGCACGTGACCGTCGAGCCCTTCTTGAGTGTGGTTCCGAATGCCATGGCGACGCGCACGGCCAGCTCGGGGGTGATGTCGACGTTGGCCAAGCCCGACACGCCGCTCCGGCCGAAGAGGTTGCGGGCGCCGCGGGACTCCCACACGATCGAGGAGTTGATGATGGCGCCGGGCTCGACCGTCTTGAACGGGTAGACCTTGACGCCGGGGTTGATGACGGCGTGCTCGCCCACGAAGCACTCGTCGCCGAGCACCACGCCCTCTTCGCAGCGGGCGCCGGCCCGCAGGTCGCTGGAGCGGCCCACGATGCACCCGCGCAGACGCACGCCCGCGCCCAGGTAGCCGTTGTCGTGCACGACCGCCCGTTGCAGGAAGGCGTCGCGGCCGACGCGGACGTTGCGACCGAGCACGGTGTACTCGCGCAGGTGGGCGCCGGCCTCGACGCGGCAGTTGTCGCCGATGACGACGGGGCCGTCGATCTTGGCGGCCGGGTCGACCTCGGCGCCTTCGCCCAGCCAGATCCCCTCGCCCATGCGGAAGCCGGGGACCTCGACCTCCACCTTGCCGTCGAGCACGTCGTGGTGGGCCTTGAGGTAGGCGTCGAGGGTGCCGACGTCCTCCCAGTAGCCGTCGGCCACGTACCCGTACAGCGGCTTGCCCGACTCCAGCAGCGCCGGGAACACCTCGTTGGAGAAGTCGACGGCCCGCCCGTCGGGGATGAAGTCGAAGACCTCGGGCTCCAGCACGTAGATGCCGGTGTTGATGGTGTCGCTGAACACCTGGCCCCACGTCGGCTTCTCCAGGAAGCGCTCGATGGCGCCGTCCTCGCGTGTGATGACGATGCCGAAGTCGAGCGGGTTCTCCATCGACTTGAGGCCGATGGTGGCGAGGGCGCCGCGCTCCTCGTGGAAGCGCACGATGGCCGACAGGTCGATGTCGGTGAGGACGTCGCCGGAGATGACGAGGAAGCGCTCGTCGAGCTCGGCCTTGGCGTTGGCGACGGAGCCCGCCGTGCCCAACGGCGTCTCCTCGGTGGCGTAGACCATGCGGACGCCGAACTCGGAGCCGTCCCCGAAGTAGGTGCGGATGGCCTGGGGCAGGAACGCCACCGTCACCACGATGTCGGTGAACCCGTGCTCCCGCAGCAGGTTCACGATGTGCTCCATCATCGGCCGGTTGGCCAACGTCATCATCGGCTTGGGGAGGTTCGACGTCAGCGGGCGCAGGCGGGTGCCCTCTCCTCCCGCCATGATCACGGCCTTCACGTGCCTGAGCCTACCCGCCCCTCTGCGAGCGCAATTCGAGCCGCGGGCACGTAGGCGACGGCCGCGTACCAGGCGAGCACGAGGCCGGGGACGACCACGACCCACGCCAGTGTCCCCGCCAGGTCGGCCCAGCCCGCCGTCGAGTGGCTGGTGAGGAACAGGGGGAACGCCACCATGAAGGCGAACGTCCCCGCCTTGCCGGCCCACGTCACGTCCATGCGCCGGGCGCCCATGGCGGCGAGGGCGAGGGCGGCGACGGACACGAGCGCTTCCCGCACGAGCACGGCCGCCGCCACCCACAGGGGGGCCGAGCCGTCGACGACGATCCCACCCACGCCGGCCAGCAGCATGATGCGATCGGCGGTCGGGTCGAGCACCTTGCCCAGCGTGGACACCTGGCCCCAGCGGCGGGCGATCCAGCCGTCGACCCAGTCGGTGCACCCGAGGACGGCGAGGAGCAGGGCGGCGCCGTAGCGGTCGGGGGGCTCGGTGCCGAACAGCAGCCAGAGGAACCACGGCACGCAGGCCAGGCGGACCAGGGAGATGATGTTGGGGATGGTGAGGACGCGGTCCTCGCCCGGCTCCGGCACGGGGCGGGAGTCTAGGAAGAAGCGAGTGGGCGTTCGGCGACCACGAGCGCCGGCGCCTCGCGCACGAGGTCGCCCGCTTGCAGCGGCTCGCCGCCCACGTGTCGTCGAGCAGCCGGCTCACGAGCGTGCGGGCGGCGGTCAGTGTCTCCTGCAGGGCGGCGGCCACCAGGCGGCTGTCGCCGAGTTCGAGGGCGTAGGAGGCGACGGTCGGGCCTTGGACGACGGTGTCGTTGATCGCCAACGCCTGGCGTTGCGCCAACTGCTTGCGTTGGAGCTCCAGGGCGATGCGGGCCGTCTCGTCCTGCTCGGCCTCCGACAGCCGCCGGGTGGTGAGGAGGGCGACGCTCTCGCCGAGGATGAAGGCGCCGTGGAGGACGGCCCAGCGCCACGGGTGCTCCAGCGCCGCCGGATGGTTGAACACCGCGGACGGGTCGAGGACGCCGACAGTGCCGTGGTGGACGACGACGAACCCGACGGCGAGCAGGAACGGTGACCACGACTGGTACAGCGAGACGACGGCGACCATGACGAAGAAGTGGAAGTGCGACTCGCCGCTGCCTTCGGCGAGGTGGACGACGATCGCCGACGACGTCATCAAGCCGAGGGTGGCGCTCGCCATGCGGAGGGGACGACCGAGGCGCAGGAACGTGGCGACGGCCGCGAGCATGGCGAGGGGTATGCCTTCGACCAGCGCGTGCCCGAGGGCGCTGCCCTGGAGGAGGCCGAAGGCGACCACGGTGGCGACGTGCAGCCACAGGAGCGCGACCAGGCCCGCGTGCCGCCGCTGCCAGGCGTCCTCGGGCAGGTGGGTGCCGCGAGGAACCAGGCGTTTCACCGCCTCGACACCCATGCTTCCGGTGATGCAGGGTGAAAGACCGCCGGTGAATAGCATGATCGGGTCATTTCGCCCCGGTGGTGCAGCAGCGGGCACCATGGGGTAGAGGGACGTCGACAACGGCGAGGGGTCTGCGCTGCAACGTTCGCTGAAACTGAGACGGGATCCGGCGAGTGCCGCGGTCGCCCGGCGCTTCGTCGGGCGCGCCCTGGAGGACGGCGACTGCCTCGAGCAGGAGGTGGTCGTCCTCCTGGCCAACGAGCTCGTGACCAACGCCATCCTCCACACCGAGGCCGATTTCGACGTGGTGGTCGATATCGCCGAGCGGCGGGTGCGCGTCGAAGTCCGGGACCACAGCGACCGCTCCCCTGCACCGCGGGCCGCCACGCCGGAATCGGTGGCCGGACGGGGGTTCGCCTTGATCGAGGCGCTGGCCGCCGACTGGGGGGTCGAGCCGCTGGCCGACGACGGCAAGGCCGTCTGGTTCGAGGTGCGCAGCGCATGACACAGGGGGCCGTTCCCACCGACGCCGACGTGCGGGTCGTCCGGCTGCTCGGCATGCCGACGGCGCGGTTCATCGCCCTGCACATGCACGTCGACGACCTGCTGCGCGAGCTGGAGATCATCGCTCTGGGGGCGAGCAGCGGGGCGGCCGAGGTGCCCCGAGAGGTGCGGGACGTGACCCGCGAGCTGCTCGGCCGCTACGCCGAGACGCGCCAGTCGGCGTGGGAGCAGGCCGAGGCCGCCCAGCGACGGGGCGGCGAGACCGTCGACCTGGAGCTGGTCCTGCCGGTCGACGCCGTGGAAGGCGTGCAGGAGTTGGTGGAGCTCTTCGACCGCGCCGACGCACTGTCCCGGGAGGGCGTGCTCCTCACCCTGCCCGCGTCGCCGGAGCTCGTCGAGCTCCGGCGGTGGACGGCCGACGAGATCACCCGGCAGGTACAGCTCGGCGCCGCCCCTACACCCTTCCCCGGCACCTAAGCCCCCCGCCTCGGCCCCCGCCCCCCGAACTTGCGTACGAATCGCGCTGTGTTCCGACGCGATCCGTACGCAAGTTCACGGTGTCGGCCGCAGTCACGACAACGTGAGGTCGATGAGGGCCAGCCCCGTCTGTTCGTCGTGGCGCCGTCGCAGGGCGGGCGGCGTCTCGGTGACGACGACTTCAAGCGTCGGCCACACCACCGCTTCGAGAACGTGGCCGCCCAGCGCGGCGCCGTCACGACGGCCGAGCACCACATGGGCGTGCACCTTCGGCTCGCGGTCCTTCACGGCGATGTCGCCGACGAGCGACAGCACCTCCACCTGCTCCTCGACCGGGATGCGGAGGTAGTCCATGCGGTCGCGGTCGAAGTAGCCGAGCGTCGCCCGCTCGAAGGCGCCCACCGCGGTGAACCCGGCCCCCTCGACACCCGCCGTCCTCGCCACCTCTTCGAGCCCGGCGATCACCTCGTCGCCCTTGTCGAACACGGCGACGACCACGCGGTCGCCGGCGGTCTCCCGGACCACTGTCTTCACGCCCGCATCTCCTTGATCTTGTCCTGTATCACCGTGGAGGCGATGGCGACTCGATGCGGCTGGCCCTGGAGGAACGACTGCGCGAACCCCTTGGCCTGGTCGTACTTCACGCGGGGCGGCATGGGCGGCACGTTGGCGTCCACCACCACGTCGACCAGGGCCGGCCCGGGATGGGCGAACGCCTCGGCGATGGCCGGCTCGAGGTCCGCGGGCCGCTCCACCCGGAAGGCGAGCATCCCGCAGGCCACCGCCCACGGCGCGTAATCGGCGTGCTGCTCCCAGCGCACCCCGTACTCCGGGAACCCGAGCACCATCTGCTCCCAGAGGATCTGGCCGAGAAGGGCGTTGTTGTCGATGACGACCTTGATCGGCAGCTCATAGCGGACCGCGGTCATCAGCTCGGCCATGAGCATGGCGAACCCGCCGTCGCCGACGAAGGCGATCACCTGGCGGTCGCGATGGGCCCACTGCGCGGCGATGGCGTAGGGCAGCCCCGGCGCCATGGTGGCGAGGTTCCCCGACAGGTAGAACTCCCGACGGCCGCGGATGTCGAAGTGGCGGGCGGCCCACGTGGCGATGGTGCCGGAGTCGCTGGTGAGGATGGCGTCGTCGCGGGCGATGCGGTCGATCACGCTCATCAGGTACTGCGGCTGGATGGGATCGGCGGCGGCGTCTTCGAGGGCCTTCATGTCGGCCCGCCACCCCGCCATCCGCTCCTGCGCGTCGGTGAGGAACGAGCGATCGGACGCGGGCTGGAGGAGCGGGAGCAAGGCGGCCAACGTGTCCTTGGCGTCGCCCACCAGCGGGACATCGGTCGGCATGCGGTTGCCCGCGCGCACGGGGTCGACGTCGATCTGGACGCACTTCGCCTGCCCGGCATCGGGGAGGTACGCCGTGTACGGGAAGCTCGTTCCCACCATGAACACGGTGTCGCACCCCTCCACGGCGTCCTCGGACGGACGCGTGCCCAGGAGCCCGAGCCCCCCGGTGGTCAAGGGGTGGTCGTCGGGGACGACGGCCTTGCCGGGCAGCGTCTTGATGATCGGGCTCGACAGCAGCTCGGCGACGGCCAGCACCTCTTCGCGGGCGTGCAAGGCGCCCGCGCCGACGAGCATCACCACCCGCTCCCCCTCGTTGAGCACAGCCGCCGCCCGCTGGAGGTCGTCGGGCCTGGGCACCGCGGGGGGCGCCACGTAGATCGGCGAGGTCTGCGGGGTTCGCCCGGTGCCGAGGCCGCCGTGCCAGGGGTCGGCGTCGGCGGGCGATTCCTGGATGTCGACCGGGAAGGTGATGTGCGAGACGGTGCGCTGCGACAGCGACGTCTTGACCGCATTGTCGACGAGCGTGGGGATCTGGCCGGGGACGTGCACCATGGCGTTGAAGGCGGCGACGTCGTCGAAGAGCCGCTCCAGGTGCACTTCCTGCTGGAACCCCGTGCCGAGCAGCTTGGTGGCCTGCATCCCCGTGATCGCGAGCACGGGGGCGTGGTCGAGCTTGGCGTCGTAGAGCCCGTTGAGCAGATGGATCCCGCCCGGCCCCGACGTGGCCAGGCACACGCCGAGGCGCCCGGTGGTCTTGGCGTAGCCCGTCGCCATGAACGCGGCGGACTCCTCGTGGTGGACGAGCACGAAGCGGACGCGCTCCCGATGCCGCCGCATCGCCTCCATGATCCCGTTGATGCCGTCGCCCGGCAGCCCGAACACGGTGTCGACCCCCCAGTCGACCAGTCGCTCCACGAGCAGCTCCGATGCGATCTTCTCCATCTACGTCTCCTTCCGTTGCCGGTGAAGGGCCTGCGCCAGAACCTCTGCGGTGTGCAGGGCCCGACGACCCGTCGTCTGGTCGATCTGCTCGCGACAGCTGAAGCCGTCGGCGACGAGGAGCGTGTCCGGGGAGGCGGCGCGCACGGCGGGGAGCAGGGCCCGCTCGCCGCACGCCACGGACACCGCGTACTTGGTGTCGTCGTCCTCGAAACCGAACGAGCCCGCCATCCCGCAGCACCCGGCGTCGAGCACGTCGGGGCGGACCCCGGCCTGGTCGAGCAGCCGCTGCTCGGAACCCGTCGACAGCACCGAGCGCTGGTGGCAGTGCAACTGCACGAGGGCGTCGGCGTCGAGGCTTCCGACGGGCAGTTGCACACCCTGCTCATCGAGGAACTCGCTCAGGAGGTACGTCTGCCGGCGCAGCCGCTGCCCGTCCCGGTCGTGGGGCAGCAGGTTCCCCAGCTCGTCGCGCAGCACGGATACGCAGCTCGGTTCCAAGCCGACCACGGGCGTGCCCGCCCGGATGTCGTCCTCCAGCACGCGCAGCGTGCGGCGCAGCAGGCGTCGCGCGTGGCCCAGCCAGCCGTAGTCGTACAGCGGGCGCCCGCAGCACAGGCGGCGCGTCGGCAGCGCCACGTCGAACCCGGCCGCCTCCAGCACCTCGACGGCGGCGTGTCCCGCACTGGGATGGAAGGACTCGGTGAACGTGTCGGGCCACAGCACCACACGCCGTCCTCGACTCGGAGGAGCCGAGCGTCGCCCGAACCACGGCGTGAACGGCTCAGTGGCAAGCCGCGGCACGCGCCGCTCGGCGTGCACGCCGCCCACTCGCTTCAGCGTGCGCTCGACGTGCGGGACGGCGAGCACGGCGTTGGCGGCCCGGGGGGCGATGCTCGCCGCCCGGGCCCAGTACATGACGAGGCCCATGCTGTACGCGGTGCGCGGCCGGAGGCGGTGGCGCCAGTAGTGGGCGAGGAACTCGGCCTTGTAGGTCGCCACGTCGACCTGCACGGGGCACTCCCCCTTGCACCCCTTGCACGCCAGGCAGAGGTCGAGCGCGTCCTTGACATGCGCGTCACGCCACCCACCGACCTCGCCGCGGCCGCTGAGGAGCTCGAAGAGCAGGTGGGCGCGGCCCCGGGTCGAGTGCTCCTCCTCCTCGGTGACCATGAAGCTGGGGCACATGACGCCGCTGTCACGCTTGCGGCACTCGCCGACGCCGACGCAGCGCTGGGTCGCGGTGGCGAAGTCGCCGGCGTCGTCGGGGAAGCGGAAGTACGTCCGCGTGGCGGGCGGGTCGTAGTCGGCGCCCAGCCGCAGATCGTCGGTGATGCGGTTGGCGTCGACGACCTTGCCCGGGTTCATCTTCCCCTGGGGGTCCCAGATGGCCTTGAACTGGCGGAAGGCGTCGACGATGCGTTCGCCGTAGAGCTTCGGCAGCAGCTCGCCCCGGGCCTGGCCGTCGCCGTGCTCGCCGCTCAACGAGCCGCCGAGGTCGACGACCAGGTCGGCGGCCTCGTCCACGAAGGCCCGGTACTTCTCGATGCCCGGGGTGCTCAGGAGGTCGAAGTCGATGCGCGTGTGCACGCAGCCCTGGCCGAAGTGGCCGTAGAGCGAGGCGTTGTAGCCGTACTCCGCGTAGAGGGCGCGCAACCGGCGGAGGTACTCGCCCAGGCGATCGGGGTGCACGGCGGCGTCCTCCCAACCCGGCCAGGTGTCGCCCTGCCCCGGGACGCGCGCCGTGGACGCCAGCCCCGACTCGCGCACCACCCACATCCGGTGCTGCGCCTGCGGGTCGTCGAGGACCTTGGTGCGGGGCCACCGGCCCGGCCGGGCGTCGAGACGCCGGCCCGCCTGGCGTGCCTTGTCCGCCGCTTCGGCCGGCGAATCGCCGCCGAACTCGACGAGGAGCCACCCGCGCCCTTCGGGCAGGAGGTCGACGTCCTTGTCGTGGAGGCCCTTCAGCTCCATGTCCTCGACCAGCATCTCGTCGAGGCCCTCCAACCCGATCGGGGCGAACCCGAAGAGATCGGGGACGTCGTCGGCCGCCGCGTAGATGTCGGGATAGCCAAGGACGAGGAGGGCGCGATGCCGGGGATCGGGCACCAGCGCCACCGTCGCCTCCAGCACCGTCACACAGGTGGCCTCGCTGCCGACGAGGCTGCGGGCGACGTGGAACCCGTGCTCGGGTAGGAGCTGTTCGAGCCCGTACCCCGATACGCGGCGCGGGATGTCGGGGAAGCGCCGGCGCACCTCGTCGCCTGTCTCGTCTCGCAGGCGACGCAGCCGGCGGTGGATGTCGCCCCGCCGTCCGGGGGCGTCGCACGCGGCGTCGAGGTCGGCGTCGTCCACGCGCCCCACGCGCGTCCGCAGCCCGTCGTAGGTGAGGACGTCGAGCTCGTGGACGTTGTCGGCGGTGCGCCCGGCGATCATCGAGTGGACGCCGCACGAGTTGTTGCCGATCATCCCGCCGAGCGTGCAGCGGTTGTGGGTCGCCGGGTCGGGGCCGAACGTCAGCCCGTGGGCGCGGGCCGCCGTGCGGAGGTCGTCGAGGACGACGCCGGGCTCGACCCGCGCCGTGCGCGAGCCGGGGTCGATGTCGACGATGCGGTTGAGGCGCTTGGAGAAGTCGAGCACCACGGCTGTGTTGCACGTCTGGCCCGCCAGGCTCGTCCCCCCTCCGCGCGACACCAACGGCGCTCCGTGGGCACGGCACACCTCGACGGCAGCCACCACGTCGTCGGCGGTGGCGGGCACGACCACGCCGATCGGCATCTGCCGGTAGTTCGAGGCCTCGGTGGCGTAGAGGGCGCGGCTCCCGGCGTCGAAGCGCACCTCGCCCGACATCGAACGGGCGAGGTCGCGGAAGAGGGCGTCGTCCGCCGTCTCGCTCTCGCCGGTCAGACGCAGGGCCGGGAGGTCGACCCTCACTCGGGCACCGCCGTGCCCGCGTCGCGATCGCGTCGTCTGAGAGGCACTGTTGGCCCACTACCCGATGCCGACGACTCGGAACCGCCGACTGCGTGTTCCGGACGCCCGACGGTCGCGGCCCGGCGGCGCACCAGCTCGGGGCCGAGGTCGCCGACGCACGCGGCGCCCGACAGCGCCATGGCGGTGCGAAGCTCGTCGGCGAGGATGTCCACGGCATGGCGCACGCCCGCTTCCCCGGCGGCGGCCAGCCCGTACAAGTAGGCGCGCCCCACGAGGACCGCCCGGGCACCGAGCGCCAGCGCAGTGACGATGTCGGTGCCCCGCCGCACACCGGAGTCGAGGAGCACCTCGACCCGGTCGCCCACCTCGCCGACGATCTCGGGCAGCACGTCGATCGTCGCCGGCACGTGGTCGAGCTGCCGGCCGCCGTGGTTGGAGACGACCACGGCATCGACGCCGGCGTCGGCGGCGCGACGGGCGTCGGGGGCCGAGAGGACGCCCTTGAGGACGAGCGGACCCCGCCACGCCTCGCGGAGCCACTCGACGTCGTGCCACGACACCGTCCCGTCGAACATCGACGACAGGTCGGTGTCCTTCAGCGGGCGCCCGCCTCCGTCGGCGACGTTCGGGAACCCGATGGCGTCGGACGTGAGAAAGTGCCACGACCACGACGGGTGCAGAGCGCCATCGAGCACCGTGGCGAGCGAGAGGTGCGGCGACGGCAGGGTGACGCCCGCCCGGCGCTCCCGCTCCCGCTTCGACCGCACCGATACGTCGACGCTGAGGAGGAGCGCCCCGTAGCCGAGCGACTGGGCGCGCTCGACGAGCTCTCTGGCTTTGCCGCGGTCGCCCCACAGGTAGAGCTGGAACCACAGAACGCCGTCCGTCTCGGCCCGGAGGCGCTCGAGCGACACGGTGGCCAGCGTGGAGACGGCGTACGGGACCCGTGCATGCCGGGCGGCGCGGGCGGCGGCCAGCTCGCCTTCGTGGTTGAAAAGGCGGGGGGCGCCGACCGGGGCGAGCGCCAGCGGCAGCGGCGTCGGTGTGCCGAGCACCGTCGTCGACGTGTCGACGTGGCTGACGTCGTGGAGCTCGGCGGGGACCAGCTCGTGCTCGGCGAAAGCAGCCCGGTTGCGGCGCAGGGTGTACTCCCCTTCCCCGCCGCCGTCGAGATAGGCGAGCGCCCCGTTCGGGAGGCGTTTGCGAGCGGCTCGTGCGACGTCCTCGATGCTCACCGCCCGGGCCAGGCGGCGTGCGCCGTAGGGCGCGGGCGGCCGCCCGACGCGGACGAGGGCGGCGATCTCGCTCGGCTTCATCAGGGGGGCGTCGGGGTGGAGCGTGATCGACCGCCGACCCTGCCGGGCGCCTGTCGCATGGTGTGCCGCCTTTCCCCGCCGGCGCGCGTTGTACCCGGGCAGGCGCGCGTGCCACCACAATCCGTCCTGCCCTTCGGAGGCACTCGCGCCATCCGGTAGGATGAGCCGGTCACGGGCTGTGGCGCAGCTTGGTTAGCGCGCTTGACTGGGGGTCAAGAGGTCGG
>JAHWLA010000056.1 GCA_019347595.1 Actinomycetota bacterium | reverse complement strand
TGCCGTTGGGCGTGGCGATGACGCGCTCGTCGCCGTCGAGGCCGGAGGCGATCTCGATTCGGCGGCCGTCGTCGAGGCCGGTCTGCACTTCGACCAGCGACACCTTGCCGGCCGGCCCGACGACGTAGACGGTGCTTTTGCCCTCTTCATCGAAGCGGACCGCGCCGGCGGGCAGCACGAGCGCCTCGCGCTCGTCGAGGGTGATCGTCGCCTCGCCGTACATGCCGGGCAGCAACTGTCCGGCGGCGTTCTCCAAGTCGATCTCGGCGTTCATCGTGCGAGTGTCGGTGTCGAGCCGCCTCGATATGCGGGATACTTGACCCTCAATGGGTTGCCCCCGCATCGCCCGCAGCACGACGACGGCCTTGTCGCCGCGATCGGTCCAGGCGGCGTCGTTCTCGGGGATCGCCACGCGGACGCGGACCTTGTCGGCGCTCGCCTCGGCCTCGGCCCTCGCCCCGTTGGGCGCAACGATGCGGGCGTCGCCGCGGGCGCCCGCCAGCAGCACGGCCGCCTCCGCCCACCCGGCGGCCCGCACGGCGGCCGACGTGGGGGGGCCGGCGACATCGACCTCCTCGACCACGAGGCCGGGGGCGACGGCGGCGATCGCCTCGGCGATGCCCGGCGTGCGGACGACGCGCAGCACGCCGGTGCCGTCGCGGCGAGCGCCCCCCGCGACGGGCGGGCGCTTGGCGCCGAGACGGACGACATCCTCCCGCGCCAGCAGGACGCGCACGGGACGGCCGTACCTGTCGGCCAGCTCCCGGGCTGCAACCGACGCAGGCGAGTCGGCCTTGCCGCCGAAGGCGCCGCCGTTGGCCAGCGCCGTATAGGGCTCGCCGCCGGGCACGCACCACGAGGCGTCCGGTTCGAGGTAGGCGGGCTCCACCCACGTGGTGCGGAACGCCGCGTCCCACTCGCCGGGCGGGATGTCGAGGGGGCGGCGGACGTCGATGGTGGTGCGCCGCCCCTGCACCTTGCCCGCCGCGGCGCGCGCCTCGCCGAGCGTCTCGCCCACGGCCCAGCCCCCTCGCCCGTCGGGCACTGCGACCAGCGCGTCGGCGGGCGCGGTGTCGTCGGCGAAGCCGCCTTCCCCGAGGGCCACCTCCGGCCCTACTCGCTGGGGCACGCCGCCCTCGATGGTGGCGCGCTGGGACGCGGCATCGAGATCGCGCGCGGGGAACGTGCCGCCGACCCGGGCCGCCGCCTCCACGATCGTGCGCCAGCCGGTGCACCGGCACAGGTGAGCGAGCAGCGCCTGCTCCACGTCGGCCGCCGCTGTGAGGCGCACGATGATCCCCGGCGTGCAGAAGCCGCACTGGCTCCCGCCCGTGGCGCACAGTGCGTCGGCCCACTGCGTGCGCGTCGGCTCGGGCAAGCCGTCGAGCGTCGTCACCTCGCGGCCGGCCACGCGCCGGGCGGGCGTCACACAGGCGACGCGGGGGGCGCCGTCGACCAGCACGGTGCAGCAGCCGCACTGCCCCTGCGGGCTGCACCCGTCCTTGGCGGTGCGGGCGCCCAGTCGGTCGCGCAGGACCTCCAGCAGCGACGAGCCGTCGACGTCGACCTCCACCTGGCGGCCGTCGAGCTGAAACTGGAAGGGCACGGGGGGAGGATAGGTTGGCCCCGTGCCCAGCGAGATCACGCGACGAGGGTTCCTCCTGGCCGGCGCCGGCCTGGCGGTGGCCGCCGCCTGCGGGCGCGACGGCGGCAACGACATCGACGCGGGCCGCGAGGGCCGGGCGGGCGCGTCGAACGTGTCACTGGTGCTCGCCTCCTACGTGCACGTGGCCGGCATGGAGCAGCGGGTGGCGTTGGCGCTGCTGGAGGGTGACGGGCCCGCGCAGCCGAAAGGCCCGCTCCAGGTGGCGTTCAAGGCCCCCGACGGCACGGTCAGCGCCCCCGTGGAGGCGCCGCTGCACGACGAGGGCATCCCGCTCCCCTACTTCCCGGCTCGCTACGTCTTCCCGACGCCGGGTATCTACGAAGCCCAGGTCGACTACGAGGGCAAGCGGCTGACGGCGGCCATCAGCGTGAACGACCCCGCCGGGCTGCCGCTGCCGATCACCGGTCGCCCGCTCATCTCCACAGCGACGCCGACGGTGGCCGACCCCAGAGGCGTCGACCCCATCTGCACCCGCATCCCGATGTGCCCGATGCACGAGGTGAGCCTGGACGCCGCGCTGGCCGAGAAGCGGCCCATCGCCCTGCTGTTCTCCACGCCCGCCCGCTGCAAGTCGCGCCTGTGCGGGCCGGTGCTCGAGAACCTGCTGGCCCACCACGACACCTTCGGCGACCGGGTGCGCTTCATCCACGTGGAGATCTACCAGGAGGCGGCCGGCGAAAAGCTGGCGCCCGCGGTGGACGCCTACAGGCTGCCGGGCGAGCCGTTCCTGTTCCTGGCGGGAGCCGACGGCGTGGTGCGCGACCGGCTGGACAACGCCTTCGACCGGGTCGAGGCCCGGACGGCGTTGGAGCGGTTGGTGGCGGGCTGAGCTAGCTGAAGGACTGGCCGCAGCCGCAGCTTCGCTGGGCGTTGGGGTTGTTGATGCTGAACCCGGCGCCCTGGAGGCCGTCCTTGTAGTCGAGTGTGGCGCCGGTCAGGAGCTGGGCGCTGGCCGGGTCGACGACGACCTTGACTCCGTCGAACGCCGCCGTGATGTCGTCGGCGGCGATGTCGGTGTCGAAGAACATCTCGTAGCTGTAGCCCGAGCAGCCACCGGGGCGCACGGCCACCCGGAGCGCCAGGTCGGCGTTGCCCTCCTGGGCGATCAGCTCGGCGACCTTGCTGGTGGCGGTGTCGGTGAGGGCGATGGGGCTCTCGACCGTCTCGGTGGTGCTCACAGGAATGCCTCCTCGAAAGAACTACGTAGTCAGTCTACCGGGACGTCACGTCGACCTGACACGGGTCACGGTCGGCCAGCGTGGCGAAGCGGACGACGTCGACCTCCCCGAGAACCTCGACCATGCCCTCGACTATTCCCCGGTGGAGGTGACAGACCAGCTCCGGGAAGGCCTCGGCCAGCTCCCGGTAGGGGCAGCGGGTGAAGGCGATGGTCGTGGTGCGGCCGTCCTCGCCGCTGGCCGGGTCGAAGCCGAGCTCGGCCAGCTCGGCGGTGACGGCGGCCACGCACGAGCCTGCGTCGGCCCGCTGGGAACCCGCGTGGCGGCCGTGCACCCGGCCCGCCTCGGCCACGACCTCCGACTCGGGGTTGGACGCCGCGGCCACGTTGGCCAGCAGGCCGGCCAGGAGGGGGAAGGTCGGCGGTTCGAGGCCCAGGGAGGGGGCGTCGGCGGCGGGCGAGTAGCGGTGCTGCGGCCGGCCCACGCTGCCCCGGGCATCGACCTCCACGTCGAGCAGGCCGGTGTCGCGCATGCGCTCGAGGTGGGGGCGGACGGTGTTGGGGTGGAGCCCGAGGCGTTCGGCGATCTCCGCGGTCGACAACGCGGTGGCCGAGCGGGCCAGCTCCAGGTAGATGGCGTAGCGGGTGTTGTCGCCCAGCGCTTTGAAGACGGGCAACCGGTCCATCGCCCCGAATATACCAGGTAAAACCCTTGTAAACTCGTCGGTGTGACCCCCGCTGCTGTCTCCGAGGAAGCTGTGAGGGGCGCGCTCACGGGCGTCATCGACCCGGAGTTGGGCGACAATGTGGTGGCCCTCGGGATGGTCCGGCGCATCGAGATCGACGGCGGCCGCGGCCGGGTAGACGTCACGCTGGCGCTGACCACGGCGGGCTGCCCGCTGCGGGCGCAGCTCATGCGGGACGTGCGCGACCGGGTGGGCGCCCTGCCCGGCGTGTCGGACGTTGGCGTGCACTTCGGGGAGATGACGGCCGAGCAGAAGCGATCGCTGATGGAGCGGGCCCGATGGAAGGCGCGGGAGAACCCGCCCGCCACCGATATCCCGGCCACCACCCGCATCGTGGCCGTTGCCTCGGGGAAGGGCGGCGTGGGCAAGTCGTCGGTGACCACCAACCTGGCGGTGCAACTGGCCCGGCGCGGGCTGGTGGTGGGCGTGCTCGACGCCGACATCGGCGGGTTCTCCATCCCCCGCATGCTGGGCGTGGACGGGCGGGTGCAGGCGGCCGACGGGAAGATGGTGCCGCTGGAGAAGCGGGTCGGTGACGGGCTCCTGAAGGTCGTGTCCATGGGGTCGATCGAGGGCGCCGAGGAAGACCAGGCCGTGATGCTCCGCGGTCTGATGCTCAACCGCGCCGTGCAGCACTTCCTGGAGGACGTGCGGTGGGGCGAGCTCGACTACCTGCTGGTCGACATGCCGCCCGGCACCAGCGACATCCAGATGGGGCTGGCCCGCATGCTGCCCCGGACCGAGGTCGTCATCGTGACCACGCCCGCGCTGGCCGCCCAGAACGTGGCCGCCCGGGCCGCCGACATGGCCCGCAAGGGGTACCTGCGGGTGGCCGGCGTGGTGGAGAACATGAGCGCGTTCGTGTGCGAGCACGGGGCGTCGTACCCGCTCTTCGGCAGCGGCGGCGGCGAGCGCCTGTCGGCGCAGTTGGGTGTGCCGCTGCTGGCGTCGGTCCCGCTCGACCCGTCGGTGGCGACGGGGGGCGACACCGGGGTGCCGGTCGGCGAGGGGGCGGCGGCCGACGCCTTCGCCGCGCTGGCCAAGCGGTTGGTGGACGAGGCGGTGCCCGCGGGCGAGATGGCCGGCTGCACCGCGCGCTTGCTGGACGAGGTGGAAGAGCGCCTCGGCCCGGTCCCGACCTAGCCCCGCCGTCGTTCTGGTCCGTAAAACACGCACGTGGGTGCGAGATCTCCGGACCAGAACGACGGGTCAGTCGGTGATGCGGAGGGCGACGGCGGGGCGGATTTTCGACGCTTGCTGAGCGGGCGCCACCGTGGCCAGCAACGAGGCGGCGAACGTGGCCAGCACGAGGAGCAGCAACTGCCCCCACGGCACGGTGAACGTCAGGCTCTCGCCGAACGTGTCGCTGCCCACCAGCCGCCACGCCACCACGTTGGCCAGCACCACCCCGATGACGATCCCCTCCAGCGCCACGAACGAGGACTCCACCATGAACGCCCGCCGCACGGCGGCAGCCTGGAACCCCAGCGAGCGCAGCACGCCGACCTGTCGCCGTCGCTCCCGTACGGCGCGCACCATCACCACGCCGAGCCCCGCGATCCCGACGACCAGCCCGAGGGCCAGGTAGCCCTGCATGAGCCGGAAGAACTGTTGCTGCTGCGACAGGTTCTCGTTGACGATCTCCCGGAACGACTCGGCGTCGGCACCGTTGGCGAGGAACCGGCCGTTGACCGAGTCGGACAGCGCCACCGGATCGGTCCCCTCGGCGACGCCCACGAACAACAGGTTGGTGGTGACCGACGCGCCGAACGTCTCCTCCAGCACCGGCCGAGACACGTACGCCAGCAGGTTCCCGAAGCCGGCCTCCGCCTGGGCGGCCACGGTCAGCGTCCGCGTCCGACCGGACAGCGGGTCGCGCATCTCGATGCGGTCCCCGACCTCCACCGGCCGGTCGGGCGGGCCGCCGCCCTCCTGCAGGAAGAACTCGCTGACGATGACCAGCGAGGGGTCGGCCAACACCGCCCGGTAGGCCGCCTCGTCGTCGGGGTAGCGCGGGTGGCGTTCGAGCAGGGCGACGGGGCCGGCCCGCAGAAACGTCTCGTCGAAGGACGCCACCGGCCAGGGCTGGAAGCCGCCGTCGGTGGTCGTTGCCAACCACTCGGCTGTGACGACGGCCTGCTCGGCCACGTCGGTGACGCCGGGGAGCGCCCGCACGGCGTCGGCCGGCACCGGATTGCTGGTGTTCGACGCCACCCGCAGGTCGAAGCCGCCGCTGATCCGGCGGGTGAAGCCGTCGACCTGCCCGGAGAACAAGTGGCTGAACACGGTGATGAACGTCAGCGTGAACACCACCAGCGAGTACATGCCGAGGATCATCGCCGTGCGGAACCGCCGGGCCAGGGGGTACGCCAGCCCCAGCCGCAGCGCCATGGACGACGCCCCGCCGCCCAGCCGCCGCACGACCGCCCCGATGCCGTCCTGGTTGGTCGACACCATCGCCACGGCGGTGAACGTGAGGATCAGCCCCTGCACCACGAAGATGGTGATGTCGCCGTCCTCGAAGGCGTCGGGCAGTACCTCGAACGCCACCAGCGCCCACACCAGTGCGGCGCCCGCCGCCGCGGTCACCACCGCCCGCCGGGGCAGCAGGTTGTGCGTCAGCCGGACGACTCCCGCCGCCGCCAACGCCGGTCCGATGAGCACGCCGTAGGGGTCGTCATTGGCCACCGACCCGGCGAAGAACACGCCCCCGACCACGACGACCACGGCGGCGGCGATGGCGCCGAGCACCCGCTGCCGACGCCCGCCCTCCTGCTCGGGCAGGTCGCGGATGGCCCGGATGACGTTGAGCCGGGCGATGCGGAAGGACGTGCCCAGAATCGTCACCAGCGAGATGACGAAGCCGATGGTGAACGCGGTCTGCACGCTGCTCAGCGTGGCGGCGTAGTGCAACTCCAGTGCGAAGTCGCCCTGCCCGAAGATGCTCGCCGCCACGCCGGCGATGATGCGGCCCAGCCCGAGCCCCACCACGGTGCCCAGCGCCGCCGACGCCAGCGCGTACATCCACCCCTCCACCGAGAACGACCCCACCAGGCCGGTGCGGCGGAGCCCGACCGCCCGCAGCATGCCGAGCTCGGTCTTCCGCTCCTCGGCCAGCATCACGAAGATGTTGACGAGGAGCAGGATCCCGGCGATGACGCTGAAGAAGCCGATCGACGTGAAGAGCTGGGTGAACTGCTCGCCGCTCTCCTGCGCCAGTTCCAGTCGGTCGCGCTTGACCTCGTTGACCGACACGGGCCGGCCGTCGAGCGCCTCCCGCATGGCGGCGGCTACCTCGTCGGTCCGCTCGGCGCCCTCCAGCACCCCGCCCGCGTTGGACACCGCCACCACGGCGGTCGGCGGCGACGCCGGGATGGTCGAGGCGGCCGCCAAACGGGTGAGCGTGCCGGGCTGCACGAACACGTTGGGCGACTCGCTCCCGAACTCGAGATGCAGACCGGCCAGCCCCAGCCGGGGGAGCACGCGCACCACCCGCAGCGACAGCTTGGCCCCATAGAGGTAGAGGTCGACGGTGTCGCCCTCGTCGACGTCGAGGGTGTCGGCGATGTCGCGCCCGACGGCGATCTCGTCGGTGCCCGGCATCGGTCCCTCCAAGCCGGTGGCGTCGGGGTCGCCGCCGAACGCCCGACCGCGCTCGAAGTCGACCTCCAGCACGGTGGCCGACGGCTCGGCCCGCGGGTTTGCACCCGGCGTCGCCACCGAACCCGGTGCCGTCAGCACGGTGACCACACCGTCGACCAGGTCGGGCGGCAGCGAGCGCAGGGCGGCCTCCACCTCGGCGCCCGCCTCGGCTCCCAGCACCGGCGCGATCTCGTCGACCGGGCCCAACTGCGTGAACGCCGACCGTCGCAGGGAGGCGTTGAGCGTGTCGCCCACGATGAACGAGCTGGTGATGATGGCGGTCCCCAGCAGCGAGCCGAGCAGCACGAGCAGCGTCTCCCGGGGACGGCGCACGGCGTTGCGCACGGCCAGCCGGCGCAGGACCGGGCGGCGAGCCAGCACGACGAGGAACGGCAGCGACAGCACCAGCACCGGTACGGGCAGCGCGCCCACAGCGACGAGCCCGGCCGTCGCCACGACGCCGGCCAGCACGGCGAGCACCCGCTCTGTCACGCCGCCCCCCGGGGCCCTCGTTCTGGTCCGTAGATCCGGCGCCCTGGCGCCGGATCTACGGACCAGAACGGCGTCGGGTGGTGCGCCGTCATCGGAGGGCCTCGTCGGCCACGATCACGCCGTCGCGCACCACGATGCGGCGCTGGGCCGACGAGCCGATGTCGTCGTCGTGGGTCACCAGCAGCAGCGTCAGCCCCTCGGCATGCAGCTCCCGCAGCAGGTCCATGACCTGGGTGGCCGTCTCCGAGTCGAGGTTGCCGGTGGGCTCGTCGGCCCACACGATCCGCGGCCGTCCGGCCAGCGCCCGGGCGATCGTCACCCGTTGCTGCTCGCCGCCGGACAGCTCGGTGGGCCGGTGGTGGAGGCGGTGGCCGAGCCCGACCCGCGCCAGCGTCTCGTGCGCCGCCGTGCGGGCTGCCTTGGCGTCGGCGCCCGCCAGCAACAGCGGCAGCTCCACGTTCTCGATCGCCGTGAACACCGGGATGAGGTTGAAGGCCTGGAAGATGAAGCCCATCGATGACGCCCGGTGGCGGGTGCGCCGGGCGTCGCTCATCCGGTGGATGGGCTCGTCGTCGACCACGATCTCCCCGGCGTCGATGTCGTCCAGCCCCGACAGGCAGTTGAGCAGGGTGGTCTTGCCCGACCCCGACGGCCCCATGACGGCCACGAACTGGCCGGCCGCCACCGCCAGGTCGATGTCCTTGAGCGCGTCGACCGACTCGGCGCCCGTGCGATACGTCTTACGCACGCCGCGGGCAACGAGGATGCCGTCACCGGCGGCGGGCGCGCTCGCTGCCGTGGTGGGAGAGGGTCTCACGGCCGACGACGGTAGCGGCCGGGTGTGACAACGAAGCCTGCGATCAGGTGAAGGTGGACGCGGGCTGTGCCGCCTCCCGCCGCCGCGGTGTCGGCAACGTGAGGTGGAACGATGCCCCCGAGGGCTGGGCCCGCTCGTACCAGACGCGGCCACCCATGGCCTCCACCAGCCCCTTCACCAACGACAGCCCCAGCCCCGTCCCCCGCGAGCGGTCGCGATTGGGGCGGCTCAGCGTGCGCAGGCGGCTGAACAGCGTGGGCACCAGCGCAGGCGGCACCCCGTCGCCCGCGTCGGTGACGGCCACCTCCACGCCCGCGTCCTCGTTCGCCACGAGGGTCACGCGGACGGGCGCCGCCCCGTGCTCGATGGCGTTCTCGACCAGGTTGGCCACCACCTGCTCCAGCCGACGGGCGTCGGCCAGCACGGTCACGTCGGCTGGTATCTCGACGGTGACGGCGGAGCTGTCGGCCACCGAGCCGAGCGCGGACTCGACCACGCCCGCCAGGTCGACCGGCCGGGGCGAGAGGAGCAGGGCGTTGGCCTCCAGCCGGCTCATGTCGTAGAGGTCGTCGGCCATGCGGGAGATGCGCTCGGCCTGGCCCCGGATCGACGCCCCCATGCGCCGGATGCGCTCGGGCGGCAGCTCGTCGGAGTGCGACTCCAGCGTCGCCCCCAGCCCCAGGATCATCGTCAGCGGCGTGCGCAGGTCGTTGGTGACCAGGGCCAGGAACTCGTTCTTGTCGGCTTCGAGGTCGTGGACGGTCGTCACGTCGCGCACCACGCCTTGGAACCCGACCAGCTCGCCGTCGACCCGGCGCGGCAGCGTGCGGATGTCGAACACACGGCGCACGCCGTCGTGGCGCACCACCGCCAGGCGCACGGGCTCGCTGTGCTCGTCGTCCTGGGTGATGAGGCCGTCGATGGAGACGGGCTCGAGGGGGACGAGCAGGTCGCCCAGAAGCTTCCCTTCGAGCTGGTCGACCCGGCGGCCCAGCATGATGGCGAGCGAGGGGTTGGCGTAGGAGATGCAGCCGTCGAGGTCGACCTCGTAGACGCCGTCCGACGAGCTCTCCACCACGTGCTCGTAGCGGGCCTTGCGCTCCTCCTCGCGTCCCACCACGGCCGCCCAGTACCCCTGGGCCAGCGCGTCGGTGAGACGGTCCATGGCGGGCAGGACCCGGGTCAGCAGCAGCGACAGCGCCAGGCCGCCGTGGTGGCCCTGCGCCTCGGCCAGCTCGACCGCCGTCTGCACCACGACGTCGCGCGAGATGCGGAGGATGACGAGGAGCTGCGGCAGCGGCGAGGCATCCCACGCGGCGGCGGCGCCCACCTCCTGGAGGTCGCCCACCAGCGCCTCGTCGACCTCGACGCCTTGGCCCGCCACCGCCAGGATGGCCTCGAAGCGCCCCTTGGACTGCTCGATGAATCGGGCCTGCTCGGAGATCGACCAGTGCAGCGCCTCCGGGAAGACGCCCGCGAAGATGTCGTAGGAGCGGCGGGCCATCTCGTCGGTGCGCCGGTCGAGGGCGTCGAGGAGGTCCTGCGGGTCGCCGCCGTCGAACCCGAATGCCAGCACGTTGTTGCCCGACCCGTTGTCGGCGTTGCGGGCGAGAAAGGCCTTGAGGTCGACGAAGGTGAACTCGGGGCCGTCGCCGCCGTGGCGCGCCGGTCGGAGGTATCCGGCTTCCGTCAAACCTTCGACCGCCGTTACCGACAACTGGAGGTACTCGGCGGCCGTCGGCAGCGGGATCAGGGGGCGGTTCCCGGTGTCGTGCTCGGCCATCGCTGCGTATGGGATTCGACGGGCTGCCGACGATGCCCTACTCGGCCCCGGCGCTGCGCCACTCGGCGTCGATGTCGTCGGCGTCGTCGGAGCGCGCCCGTCCCTCGGCCGCGAGCTTGCGCAGGTGCGCCCACACCGACCACCGGGCGATGGGGTGGAGCACGTCGGGCACGTCGGTGTAGACGGCTTCCACGAGCTCGGGGACGCGGGCCCGGCCCGCATGCAGCAACGCCTCGGCGATCGCCTCCTCACGCGCCCGGCGGTGCGCGAGGTAGTAGTCGATGACGGCGTGCGGGTCGTCGAGGTAGGGGCCGTGGCCGGGCGCCAACCCGTCGAGGTCGATGCCCTTCAGCCGTTCCAGGGCGGCGAGGTAGGCCGACATGTCGCCGTCGGGCGGGGCGATCACGACGGTGGAGCCGCTCATGATGTGGTCGCCCGAGAACAGCAGCCGCTCGCCTTCCAGGCGGTAGCAGAGGTGGTTGGACGCGTGCCCCGGCGTGTGCAGCGCCCGCAAGCGGAAGCCCGTCGCGTCGAGCGTCCATCCGTCGCCGATCGACTCGTCGGGGACGAAGCCGTCGCGCTCGTCGAAGCCGAGCACCTGCGCCCCCGTGCGCGCCTTGAGGCCGGCGGCGCCGGGCGAGTGGTCGGGGTGGGTGTGGGTGACGAGGATCCAGCGGATGCGGCCCGCGCCCGCCTCGGCCACCAGGTCGAGGTGCTCTTCGCTGTCGTCGGGGCCGGGGTCGATGACGGCGATGTCGTCACGGCCGACGAGGTAGGTGTTCGTCCCCGGGCCGGTCATGATCCCCGGGTTGGGCGCCAGCACGCGGCGCACCAGCGGCGACACCTCGGCGACCACGCCGGCGACGAGGTCGGTCATCGGCGCACGGACACGCTGCCCGACGGCGGCGGGTTGATCGCCTCGTCGTAGCCGGGGTCGCCCGGCAGCAGGATCCGCACGCCGTGCTCGTCGGCGGTGATGCGGGGCAGCACGGTCGGCACCTCTTCGATGGCGGCGGCGGCGGCCAGCAGTTCGGCGCTGGAACGGAAGCGGACGAGGGCCTCGAGGTTCTTGATCGTCGGGAAGATGAGGTCGAGCTCGCCCTTGTCGTGGAGCGCCAACGCCTCCTCGGGGGCGACCCACCGGTTGGCGATCGTCTCGCGGTCGTCGTGGACCGGCACCTGCTGGGGCGGCACGGCGGTGACGAAGAAGCGGGTGTCGTAGCGACGGGGCGGGCCCACCGGCGTGATCCAGTGGCTGAAGTAGTGGATGCGGTCGACCGCCAGTTGCAGGCCTTCGCGCTCGCACAGCTCCACCAGCCGCAGGGCGCCGCTGTCGACCGCAGCGCGGTGGGCGACGAAGCGCTCCTGCACCTCGGGGTCGGTGAACGACATCACCTCACCGCGCTCGTCGTAGGCGAGCAGGACGCCCGCCTCCTCGAAGCACTCGCGGATGGCGGCCACCCAGTAGGCGAGCCCGCCCGAGGGAACACCGAGCATGGCGCTGGCCTGGTCGTCCGACCGGCCCCGGCACACGGCGCCGAGGTCGGCGTGGCGGTCGGCCTCGTCGACGGCGCCGCCGGGGAAGACGTACGCCCCGCCCACGAAGTCGGAGTTCAGGTTGCGCCGGAGCATGAAGACCTCGAAGCCGTCGGCGTCGGCCCGGTCGCGCACGAGCATCACCGTGGCGGCGTCGCGCAGGACGACCTCGGTCATCGCCGGTAGCGCACCACGCCCACGCCCGCGCGCAGCTTGAGCCACCGCACCACGCTGCTGCGGAGGGCGGCGCGCACCGGCGGCAGCAACAGGAGGATGCCCACGATGTCGGTGAGGAACCCGGGCGTGAGGAGGAGGGCGCCCGCGAAGAGGATCATCACGCCGTCGACCAGTTCGCGACCGGGGACACCCCCCTGGCGCAGCCGCTCCTCGGCCCGCCGCAGCACGCCGATCCCCTCCCGCTTGACCAGCCAGGCCCCCGCGATGCTGACCAGCACGAGCAGCCCGATGGTCTCCAGCGCGCCGATGACGCGGCCCACTTGGAGCAGGACGAACAGCTCGGCGAAGGGGACGACGAGGAACAACAAGACGAGCACCCCGAGCATTTGCCCACCCTACCCGGCGACTACCCTTCCGCCGATGCCCAGCACCGCCGGTCCCGGGGGGCCCGATGCGGCCCCGTGGCGCGAGCGACTGATCCCACAGACCGTCCTCGGCATGGCCATGCTGCTGCTCGCCGCCGCCGTGGGCGCCGCGTCCAGCGGCGTGGCCTTCTACTCCTACTACGAGTTCAAGCGCGACAGCACCGCCCAGGCGGTGAGCGACTTCGTAGAGGGGTTCGACGAGCGCTTCGACTCCGCCGTCAAGACCATCGACGCCGAAGCCGAGAACGCCCGCGCCGAGATCGAGCAGGAGCTGGAGC
>JAHWLA010000055.1 GCA_019347595.1 Actinomycetota bacterium | reverse complement strand
CGGGCGAGTTGGGGTCGACGGGCGTCCCGTCGGGGTTGAATTCCTCACCGGGGATGTAGTCGTCGTTGTTGAAGGCACCGGGGCCGGCCGCCACCCTGTCGTTGTCGTTCGGCCCCCCCGTGGACGGGACGACCGCCACCAACAGCACCTGCACGCCCGCGAGGATGAGGAAGGGGGCGTACCGGCGAGCCAGGCTGCTGGGAACGGCCACGGCGACACCTCTCCGCTCGGAAGTCTCAGTGACAGTGCAAATTAACTATATGACGCCTGTCACACGAGACCTGCTCGCGACCGGGAATTCCTCGGTCGAGCTCAGGCGTCCGCCAGCGGCGTCTCCATGGCCCATTCCCCGTGGTCGAGGTGCACCCGGGTGTCCGGGGCGAGCCGGCGGGCGACCGACAACATGCGCCGGTTCTCTCCCATGACGGTGGCGGTCAGCGAGGCGACGCCATGGTCACGGGCGTCACGGGCCAGCGCGTTCAACAGCATCGTGCCGACCCCCCGCCCCTGCCAGGCGTCCTCCACCACGACGGCCACCTCGGCCCGGTCGGGCGCGTCGCGGAAGCGGTCGTAGCGGGCCACGCCGACCACCTCGTCGTCGACGACGGCGGCGATGGCCTGGCGGCGGTCGTGGTCGACATCGGCGAGGTAGTGGAGCACGCGGGGCGAGGGTGTCTCGACGGGCTGGAAGAACCGGAGCCGTACGGTGGCGGGCGACAGGCGGAAGAACAGCCGCCGCAGCGCCTCCTCGTCGCCTTCGTGGAGCTCCCGCAACCGGATGACCGCCCCGTCCGGGAGCTGCCGAATCCGAACTGCCGTCTCGCGAGTCGACATGTCGGTCATGCCTCCAGGAACCCCGGCGCACGCCGTGCCGTTCCCCGATCGGCCGTGCCTTCGGTCACTGGGGGTTGACCGCACGTGTGGTGTTAGGTCACCCTAATAGGTGATGGCAGGACGCCCTGTTGCCTCGGTCCCCGACCTGGGGATGCGCCACGTGCGCTGGGTCAGCATCGAGCGCGCCCCCGAGGGCCTGAGCTGCCAGGTGGGCGGGATCGGCCATCGCACCCCGGTTGTGCGCCACGTCACGCCCGCCACAGCAGCCGCGCTGGTCGCCCGCGGTGTGCCCCTCGTCGTCCACCGGAAGTCGGCCTGACCGATGTGGGTCTGCTTCTGCCGAGCCGTGACCGACCGCACCGTGCGGGCCGCCATCGAGGCCGGCGCCACGACGCCACGGCGGCTGGCCGAGACGTGCGGCGCCGGTACCCGCTGCGGCGGGTGCACCCCTGCGCTGGAGCGGCTGCTGGCCGAGTGCGGCATCGGCGACCCCGCGCAGCTCGACAGCCGGGAATCGGCCGCCTGAAGCGCGTAGGGTCCAAGGCATGAACGCAGCCCCCGGCGTGGTCGACTTGTTGAACGACGTGCTCACGGCGGAGCTCACCGCCATCAACCAGTACTTCGTCGACGCCAAGATGTGCGACAACTGGGGCTTCGAGCGGCTCGCCTCGAAGTTCCGCGAGGAGTCGATCGACGAGATGCGCGACGCCGAGGCGCTCGTCGAGCGCATCCTGTACCTCGACGGCGTCCCCAACCTCCAGCGCCTCGGTTCCGTGCGCGTCGGCGAGGACGTTCCCGAGAAGCTGGCGCTCGGCTTGGAGCTGGAGGTCGAGGCGGTCGCCCGCCTCAACGCCGGGATCGCCGCCTGTGTCGCCGCGGGCGACAACGGCACCCGGGAACTGCTCGAACGCATCCTGAACGGCGAGGAGGAGCACGCCGACTGGCTGGAGACGCAGTTGGCGCTCATCGAGCGCCTCGGCGTGGAGAACTACCTGACAGAGCAGGTGCGCGGCTAGCGACCGACCGTTAGCCGCTGCGACGCGACTCGTCCCACTCGCGTTCGTCGGCCGCGATCCCCTGCTGGGCCTCCACCGCCCGGCGATGGGCCTGGTCGCCCGCCTCCCCCGGCCGCCGTGTGGTGAGCTCGGCGAAGAGGCTGTCGCGGCCGTACAGGACGAGGGTGTCGCCGACCTCCAGCCGGGTGCGCTTGTCGGGCACCCCGAGGTACGACCCGTCGGGCCGGATCACACCGAGCACGAGCATCCCTTCGTCGCGCAGGCGCAGCTCCGCCGGGGTCCGCCCCGCGAACCACGAGTCGGCGGCGACGCCCATCTCCTTGACCTCGTACTCGCCGGAGATGTGCAGCAGAGCGGCGTAGTCGCGCAGGTCGAGGTCGGTGTACCGGGCCAGCAGCCGGCCGATCAGGCGGGAGAGGTGGCGGTTGACGCGCTTGGACAACGACAGTCCGTACACCGCGCCCAGGCCGCCGACGAGGATCACGACTCGCGTGGCGGCCTGTCCCCCGCTGTCGGCGCCCGCCATACCGGCCAGCAGGCCCGCGATGCTGGTGGCCAGGCCGACACTGCCGACCAGCATCAGCGTCATGATGATGCGGCGACGGGCGGGGTGGCCGACCACCGATTCCGACTCGCTGGTGGTGAAGCCCACGCCGGTCAGCGCCGAGCGCGCCTGGAAGCGGGCCGCGGGGCGCGACATGCCGGTGGCGGTCAGGGCGATGGTGGCGATGCGGGTGATGAGCAGCGACAGCATGGCCACCACCACGAGCAGCGCGACGCCGTACACACCTGGCCCGTTCCCGCCCACGAGCCTTCCCATGCCTAGACAGGGTTGGCCACGCCGAATGACCCGTTCGCGTCATTCATCCAGACCCCCAACCGTCCGATGAACACCACGAAGGGCGGAGGGAGGGACGAGATGTCGATCCTGCATCTGCGGCGGGCGAAGCGACAGGCGCCGCGCACCGTCTTCGTGCTGGGCGGCGGGGGCAACCTCGGTGCCATCCAGGTGGGCATGCTGCGGGCCCTGTTCGAGCGGGGCATCACGCCCGACGCCGTGGTGGGGTGCTCGGTGGGCGCCATCAACGCCGCAGGCGTGGCCGTCGACCCCACGCTCGACGGCGTGCGCCGCATGGAAGAGGTGTGGACGCTGCTGCGCGACGAGGCGGTGTGCCCGGCCGGGCGCCTGTCGTCGCTGCGCCTGCTCGCCCATCGCGCCAAGTCGCTCCAGCCCAACGACGGCCTGCGCCGCCTGCTGGAGACCTGGCTGCCGTGCGACACGTTCGACGACACCGCCATCCCCCTGCACGTCGTTGCCGCGTCGCTCGACACCGGCCGCGCCCGCTGGTTCTCGTCGGGCCCGGTGATCGAGCCGATCCTGGCCTCCGCCGCCCTGCCGGGCATCTTCCCGCCGGTGGTCATCGGCAACGAGACGTTCATCGACGGCGCCGTGGTCGACAACGTGCCGATCTCCCGGGCGGCCGCCCTCGGCGCCGAACGCATCGTCGTCCTCCACGTCGGGAACTTCGAGCGCAAGCGGCCGACGCCCAAGCGGCCCATCGAGGTGCTGGTGCAGGCGTTCTCCATCGCCCGCAACCATCGCTTCATCCGCGACATGGAGAACCCGCCGGAGGGCGTCGAGCTCATGGTCCTGCCGAGCATCGACCCGGGCGCCATCCGCTACGACGACTTCCGCCAGTCGCGGCGGCTCATCGCCCAGAGCCACCAGGTGGCAGCCGCCTACCTCGACGGCCTCAGCGCCACCGCCACCGCCTGACCGACCCCGGCTCCCGGCTGCCTCGAGCTTGCGTACGGATCGCGCCGCAAAGCGGCGCGATTCCTACGCAAGTTCGGCCGGGGCGGCCGTGACGACGGCGGGACGCGGCGCGGCGCAGTTAGGCGGCGCCGGTGGCGCTCCACTCCACCCGGGGGGCGTCGGACCACAGCCGCTCCAGGTCGTAGTACCGCCGCACCTCGTCGAGAAAGACGTGGACGACGAAGTCGCCGTAGTCCATGAGGACCCAGCGGGCGTCGTCGAGCCCTTCGATGCGCAGCGGCTTGGCCCCGCCCGCCTCGTCGATCTTCTGCTCGACCTCCTCGGCGATCGTGCGGACCTGCCGGGAGTTGGCCCCGCTGGTGATCACGAAGGCGTCCGTGATGGCGAGCACACCGCCCACCTCGAGGATGATCGTGTCCTCGCCTTTCTTGTCGGAGGCCGCCTTCGCCGCCGCTATCAGCAGGTCTCGCATCTCGTCCCGGTTGTCGACAGCCACGTTCGCTACTCGAAGTCCTTTCCGACGATGATCGTCACGTCCACGACGTCCAGCGGGTTGCGGCTGAACACCAGTTTGCCCATGCCGAGGGCCTCGCGAACCCGCTCGGCCTTCGCCTGCTCGGCCTTGTCGTAGAACACCACCTGGGTCTCGGCGTAGTCGAACCGGGCGGCGTTGCCCGTGAGCTTCACCTCGACCGCCGTGCCCAGCTTGTCGGCCACGCGCTGGGCCAGTTGCACCTCGCCGGTGCCGTTGAGGATCTGTACCCGCGGCCGCTCGCTCGCGCTGCCCTCGGCGTCGGGGACCAACGCGTCCTGCAACTGCGCCAGCTCGGCCCGATCGACTTGGTAGAGCTGGCCTCCCTCGGTGGCACCGAGCGGCGTGACGGGCAGGACCCGCGTGCGGACCGTTCCCGCTGCCAGTTCGGCCAGCACCGCCTTGAGCTCGGCGGGCTGGGCGGGCAGGGCGGCCGGGTCGTCGAGCCGGCCCAGCCAGGCATCCCAGAAAGCCTGGTGCCGCGCCAGGCGGCCGAGATCGGTGCTGCGGCCCCGTTCGGCGAGGAGGCGCGGAACGTCGGCAGGCGCGACCCGCACCTCGCCCGCCTCGAACAGCACGTGGACCGTGCCTCGTTCGTCGACCCGCTCGACCCGCTCGGGGACGTTCACCGTCAAGGGGCCGGCCGGGGCGACGAGGGCGGTGAGGGCGGCGTCGTCGAGCACGTGCACCGAGGCGACGGGGATGCCGAGCAGGTTCTGCACCGTGGCCTGGAGGCGCTCGGGGCTGCCCAGCGAGAGGACTTGGCCGAGGGGTTGGAGATCGAGGGAGGCCACCTCCGCCATGGCGCCGGGGGGGAGCAGTACGAGCGAGCCGCCCTTGCCGCGGCGCTCGGGGGCGAGCAGGAACAGGGAGACGGCCTGGCCCGCGCCGTCGCGCTGTACGACGAGCCGGGCGGGCGGCCGCGCCGGGGCGGCGGCGCCCTTGTCGTCGCCCGAGCGGTCGCCGTCGGACGCCACGTCGGACACCACCCGGCCGACCAGGGCGAGGACGAGTAGCCCGCCGACGGTGAGCAGCGCGGTGTACTTGAGGTTGCGCTGCCTGCGTCGGCGCTTCCGACGCTGCTCGCGACGTGACCGGGTGGTGCGGCGGGTCTCGGGCAGCGGCACGGCGACGACATCGTCGAGCGTGTCGAGGGGCCGCTCGCTCGGACTGGCCACCGGGCTGGTCATCTCTCAGCCAGCGTACAGACCCCGCTCCCTGATGAGGCGGAGCGCGGCGGCCGGGACCAGCACGTCGAGGGGGCGGCCGTCGACGACGCGCGCCCGCAGGTCGCTGCTGGAGACGTCGAGGTGAGGCACGTCGAGGGTCCGCATCCCGGCCGGCGGCGCGGAGCCGGGGCGGGGGACGACGACGAGTTCGGCCAGCGCAGGCACATCGTCGGCTCGCACCCAGGTATGCAGGTTGGCGGCGGCGTCGGCGCCGAGGACGAGGAAGAGATCGGGGTGGCCGTCTGCTCGGAGCGCCTCCAACGTCTCGACGGTGTACGACGGGCCGCCCCGGTCCAGTTCGATGCGGCTGGCCTCGATGCCGTCGAGGTCGGCGACCGCCGCGTCCACCACCGCGTAGCGGTCCTCGGCCGGCGTGAGCGGCCGGGTGCCCGCCTTCTGCCAGGGCACGTTGGCGACGACGAGCAGGACGCGGTCGAGCGCCAACGCATGGCGGGCGGCCACGGCGACGGCGAGGTGGCCGATGTGGACGGGGTCGAACGTCCCGCCGAAGACGCCGATGCGCATGTGGCTAGTGCCCCGCCAGCCGGGCCACGACCTCGCCGAAGGCCGCCATCTCCGGCTCGTGCACCACGATGTAGCTGAGGCCGTACTCCTCGCGACGCTGCTGGAGCGTCTCGCAGATTGTGTCGACGCTGCCGATCAGCGCAAGAGGGATCTCCAGGGCGGCGTCGGCGTCGACACCGAACAGCGGGGCGATGTTGGCGGCCGTCTCCACGGGGTCGGCGCCCACGTTGACCATGAACGTGAGGACCTGGAGCTCGAGGTCGTCGAAGCGGTCGCCCGCCGCCTCCCGAATCCACTGGATGCGCTCGCGGTAGCGATCGGCGAGCGCCGAGGCCGCGGTGTTCTGGTCGACGGCGCCGGATCGCAGGTCGGGGTTGACCCCGACGATGTCGGCCTCGCGAGCGGCGATCGACAGCACTTTCCTGCCCCCGCCGCCGATGACGATCTTCGGATGGGGCTGCGAGTGCGGGCGGGGCAGCCCCTGGGCGTTCGTGATCGTATAGTGCTCGCCCGAGAACGAGAACGTGGGCTGCGACCACAGGCCCCGCATGACGGCGAGCCCTTCGACCATGCGGTCGATGCGCGTGCCCGGCGAGTCGTAGGCCATGCCCGACTCGTCGTAGTCGGTCTTCATCCAGCCCGCGCCGAGGCCGACCTCCAACCTGCCTTCGCTCAGCAGGTCGAGGGTGGCCAGTTCCTTGGCCAGGACGAGCGGGTGGCGGTAGTCGTTGTCGAAGACCAACGAACCCACGTTCAGCCGCTCGGTGGCGTCGGCGGCCACGGCCAGGGCCACCAGGGGGCCGAACTGCTCGCCGAAGTGGTCGGGGATGTAGAGGGTGGAGTAGCCGAGGTCCTCGACCTGCCGGGCACGTTCGCGCCACGTCTTGCCGTCGGGCGCGAACGCCGTCTGCACCGCGAACCGGAAGGGCTTGGTCATGCCGAGACTCTAGGAAGCGCCGCCGCCGTCTGCTTGCGTCCCGAGTACCCGTGCGACGGATTCCGTCGCACGGGTACTCGGGACGGAAGCTCTTTGCGCACAGGCCCGCCGCCCGCCACGCTGGTGGGCATGTCGCAGTGGACGCCGAGCAGTTGGCGCGACCATCCGGCCGATCAGCAGCCGGACTGGCCCGACCACGCCGCGCTCGACCGCGCCCTCAAGCAACTGGCCACCGTGCCGCCGCTGGTCTTCGCCGGCGAGGCGCGGCAACTGACGGGCGCGCTGGCCGAAGTCCAGGCGGGACGGGCTTTTCTCCTCCAGGCGGGCGACTGCGCCGAGTCGTTCGAGAACTTCTCGGCCGACGCCATCCGCGACAAGCTCAAGGTTGTCCTCCAGATGGCGGTGGTGCTGACCTACGGGTCGGGCGTCCCCACCGTGAAGGTAGGCCGCATCGCGGGCCAGTTCGCCAAGCCCCGCTCGTCGCCTACCGAGATGGTTGGCGATCTGGAGCTGCCGTCGTTCCGCGGCCACATGGTCAACGACGACGCGCCCACCCTGGCCGCCCGCATCCCCGACCCCGACCGCCTGGTCGCCGCCTACCACCAGGCGGCATCCACGCTGAACCTGCTGCGGGCCTTCACCAAGGGCGGCTTCGCCGACCTGAGCCAGGTGCACGTCTGGAACCAGGAGTTCGTGGCCACCAGCGACGAGGGCCGGCGCTACGAGGCCATCGCGGCGGAGATCGACCGGGCCATGCGGTTCATGCGGGCCTGCGGGATCGACCTGGCGCGCGAGGCCAACCTCCACCAGGTCGACTTCTTCACGTCCCACGAGGCGCTGCTGCTCGGCTACGAGGAGGCGCTGACCCGGCGCGACTCGCTGACCGGCGACTGGTACGACTGCTCGGCCCACATGCTGTGGATCGGCGAGCGCACCCGCGCGCTGGACGGGGCGCACGTGGAGTTCCTGTCCGGTGTGGGCAACCCGCTCGGCTGCAAGATCGGGCCGACCGCGTCTGTCGACGAGGTGCTGGCGCTGTGCGAGCGGCTCAACCCGGAGCGGGTGCCGGGGCGGCTGACGCTCATCTCGCGGATGGGCGTCGGCAAGGTGCGTGAGGCGCTGCCGCCGCTGCTGGCCGCCGTGCGGGACGCCGGGCACCCGGTGGTGTGGGCGTGCGACCCCATGCACGGCAACACGACAACGACGGCGGGCGGGCGCAAGACGCGCCACTTCGACCATGTGATCGACGAGGTGCGCGGGTTCTTCGCCACCTGCCACGCCGAGGGCGTGTGGCCCGGCGGGCTGCACATCGAGCTGACCGGCGACGACGTCACCGAGTGCCTGGGCGGCGCCGAGGAGATCCTGGAGGACCACCTCGACGCCCGCTACACCACGGCGTGCGACCCCCGCCTCAACGCCCGCCAGTCCCTCGACCTGGCCTTCCTGGTGGCCGAGCTGTTGCGAGCCTGACGTCCCACCCCCACCCGTTCTCGTACGCGAAACCGTCGCAAAGCACCTCGCGTTGCGTACGGGATCGAGAATCAGGCGGCCTGTTGGGACACGGGCGCGTGTTCTGGGTGCCAAAAGTGTCGCTCACCGGGAGTTTCGGCACCCGGAAACATTCCGGAGGCAAAAACGCCCGCTCAGCGGGCGGTTTTGCCTCCGGAAAGCCAGGTCACGCAGCCGAGCGGCGGGCGGTGACGACCCGCAACGACAGGGCCAGCACCAACAGCAGGGCACCCAGCTCCAGCGGCGTGTTCTCGCCCGTGGCCGCCAGCGTCCCGACAGACGCCGCCCGGCCGGACTCGCCACCTCGCCCGCCACGCGCGTCTGTGGCCCGCGGGTTGGCGTTCTCGTTCGGCCCTCGTCCGCCCATGACACTCACCATCGGGTTGGGGGGCGCCGTGAACGCCACCAAATCGATCCCTCGCCCGATGTCCGACGCCATCAAGTGGTACGTCCGGGTCCCGTCTGCGTTGTCGGTGATCTTGAACGGCTCGACCGTCCACGTCTGCGCACCGGGGAGCGTCAACGAGCCCACCTCTTCGAACGTCCACCGGCCCTCGGCATCGATCTCGTAGTCGATGACTTTCAGCCCCTGGCTGTACCAAGCGGCGATGATCCGCTGCTCGTCCCGGATGTGCTCGATCACATGGATGTTGCAGAACGTGGGCGCGGGCAAGACGTTCGTGCTGATGAACACCGCCTTCTCGCCCTCGGGCGTCAGCGCGTACTTGGGGTTGGCGGGGTCGGAGATGTCGAACACGTGCATGCCGCCGTTGCCGACCGGGTTCTCGACGGTCGGCGCGCACGTCGCGCCGGGGGGCACCACGCCGCCGCCCCGCTCGTCGGTGACCAGCAGCCACTTGCCGTCGGGCGTGGGATCGGCCTCGTGCGAGATCGACACGCCCTCGTCGGACGGCACCGCCAACTGCCCGTTGGTGGCGTCACGTCCCGGGTGGTTGAAGTGGCCGACGTGCGACCAGCCCGTAGCGGACGGCTTCCCCGCCGCCTCCCACTGGGCAGCGGTCACCCGGCAGTCCGACACCTTGGCGGCGGTCGACGTCCCGTCCACCACCGTGCATGCCAGCGGTGTGCCGTTCACGTTCCCCGCCGCGTCGGTCAGCCCCGACACGTCGAGGATCAAGGTGCCGTTGATGCCCGCGCAGTACAACCGCCCGGGCGCGGCCGTGATGTCGTGGCAGCCGTGGGGCGCCTCGAGCTGGTTGGTCCCCGGGTCGAGCTGCGACGTCCACGCCGCCTCGAACGGGATGCGGTACACGGTCGGCCGGCACGCCGCCCGCTTGTCCTCCAGCGAGAGCCCGGCGAGGCCCAGGCAGGTGCGGATGTCGACCACGTCGATCCACGGCCGGTTCTGATCGGAGTTCGAGCTGTAGACGATCCAGGGCCGGGTGGCGTCGAGCGTGGCCGTGTGGCTGGTGCCGTCGTGGCGGGTGAGGTGGAGCTCCTTGACCGGCGCCCCGCCCTCGCGGCCCACGCCACTGATGTCGAGGATCTCCAGGCCGCCCGTCACGGGGTCGTGGCAGCGGTCGGCGGCGTCGGTGGTGTCGATGGCCAGCTCGGCGTCCGACGGCGGCGTCACCACTGTGTCGTGCTGGAGGCCGGTCACGCCGCGGGACGGGCTGCACCTCGCCGAGCCGTGGTCGGCGACCCACTCGGGCGCGACGGCGCCGGCTGCGTCGGTCAGCCGCACGATGCGCTGGCCCGCGTACTGGGTCGGCCCTTGGCCAAGGCTGCCGGAGATGCCGTAGACCACGGCGCCGCGGGTGAAGAACTTCAGGTCGGTCCCCGGGTTCGGCGGGAAGTTCTTGATGAACTGCCACTGGCCCTGGGACTGGACGGGAGTGCCCGGAAGGGCGGGGGTCAGCGACGACTGGGGCGTCGCCGGGTTGGTGTGGTCGGCGGAGGCCGGTACGGCAGCGACGACCGAGAGCAACAACAACAACAACAACAACAACACCAGGGCCGCCGTTACCGCCGGCACGCCGAGCAGGGCTCGGTGCGCACGCATGCCCGGGATGTACCCTTCCTCCCCCTTTTTTCACGCCTCGTGCACGGTCGCGTCCCGAAACAAGGAAAACTTGATCGGATTACTCGGAATTCGTATCATGGTCCTTGTGCAGGGGACCCGTTGTTCGACGACCGACGTGCTGCGCGCCGAGGGCGCGCCCTCGGTCGCCATGGGCCGCACCCCGCACCAGGCGCACGACACCGCCTGTATGCGCCTCCGCTGACCCGACCGTCCGCTTCGTTCGCGCTCGACCCGGAGGCCCGTTTCCCCGATGCACCTCGACCTTGCCATCTCATTGGCCGGATTGCTCGTCGGTTTCACCGTCGGGCTCACCGGCATGGGTGGCGGCGCGCTCATGACGCCGATCATGGTGCTGTTCTTCAAGGTCTCGCCCCTCGCGGCCGTGTCCAGCGACCTCGTGGTGTCCCTGATCATGAAGCCGGTCGGCGGCGGCGTGCACCTCAAGCGGGGCACCGTCCGCAAGGACATCGCCCTGTGGCTGTGCGTCGGCTCCGTGCCCGCCGCCTTCGCGGGCGTGCTCATCCTCAACGCGCTGGGCGCCCACAACGTCGACGACCTGCTCAAGCGGGCGCTGGGCCTGGCCCTGCTGGCCTCTGCAGGATCGATCCTCCTGCGGCGCATGATCGACCACCGACGGGCCGAGGGCTACGAACCGCGGCCTGCCGTGCTCAACAAGCCGATCACGGTCGCCGTCGGCGTCGTCGGCGGCCTGGTCGTCGGCCTCACCAGCGTCGGCTCCGGCTCGCTGATCATCGTGATGCTGCTGTTCCTCTATCCCGGCCTGCGCTCGTCCGAGCTGGTCGGCACCGACCTGGTGCAGGCGATCCCCCTCGTCGGCGCCGCCGCCTTCGGGCACCTGCTCTTCGGCGACGTACGCCTGGCCCTCACCGCCAGCCTGCTGCTCGGCGCCCTCCCCGGCGTCTACATCGGCGCCCGCCTCTCGGCCCACGCCCCCGACAAGGTCGTGCGCCCTGCCCTGTTCGTTGTGCTCCTGACGTCGGGCCTCAAGCTCGTCCAGGTCATCTGAGGAGGTATCCGATGGCCATCACCCATGAGATCGACCCGGCCGCCCTGCGGGACATCGAGAAGTTCGAGACGCAGCTCGCCCTGTACCTGAAGGGCGAGCTCGATGAGGACGTCTTCCGCGTCTTCCGTCTCAACAACGGCATCTACGGCCAGCGCCAGGGCGGCCACAACCAGATGGTGCGGGTGAAGCTGCCCTACGGCTCCGTCTCCCCCGAGCAGTTGGAGATGATGGCGCACATCGCCGACACCTACTCCCGCGGCTGGGGGCACATCACCACGCGCCAGAACATCCAGCTCCACTTCGTGCAGCTCGAGCGCATTCCCGAGGTCATGCGCGACCTCGCCTCGGTGGGACTGACCACCCGGGAGGCGTGCGGCGACACCGTCCGCAACGTCACCGGCTGCCACCTGGCGGGCGCCTGCCCCTTCGAGGTCCTCGACATCAGCCCGTGGGCCGAGGCCACGTTCCAGCACTTCCTCCGCTCCCCGATCGCCCAGCGGCTGCCCCGCAAGTTCAAGATCAACTTCTCGGGCTGTTCCACCGACTGCGGCCAGGCCATGTTCAACGACGTCGGCGTGATCGGCGTCGGCCGGCCCCGGCTCGACGGCACCATCGAGCCCGGCTTCCGGGTCTTCTTCGCCGGCGGCCTGGGCGCCAACCCGCACGCGGCGCAGGCGCTGGAGGAGTTCACGCCCCGGGAGGAGCTGCTGACCACCATCGAGGCCATCCTCCGGGTCTTCGACCACTACGGCAACCGCGACAACAAGCTGCGGGCCCGCATGAAGTGGCTGCTCGACACCATGGGCGTCGACGAGCTGCGCGAGCGGATCATCAAGGAGCGCCGCTTCCTGCGGGCCAGCGCCACGTGGCCGGGCGGCATCCCCCAGGTCGTGCTCGACCAGGGCGACGCCCCGGCCGGCATCTCGACCGCCATCGACCCCACCCCGGTCGGCGTGCCGGTGACGCTGAAGCTCCCCGAGCGCGACCCGTTCGCCAAGTGGGAGACGGCCAACGTCGTGCGCGGCGTGGCCAAGGGGACGGTCAGCGCCTACGCCTACGCCAAGCTCGGCGACATCACGTCCGAGCAGTTCCGGGCACTGGCCTCGATCCAGCGCGAGCTCAACGCCGACGTCCGGGTCACCAACCGGCAGAACCTCGTGTTCCGGGGGCTGACCGAGGAGCAGGTCAAGACGCTCTACGACCGCCTCGCCGTTATCGGCATGGCGGAGCCGGGCGCCGAGCTCGCCCGCGACGTGGTGAGCTGCCCGGGCGCCGACACCTGCAACCTGGCCGTCACCCAGAGCCGGGGCCTGGCC
>JAHWLA010000054.1 GCA_019347595.1 Actinomycetota bacterium | reverse complement strand
GGGATGCCGATGAGGCCGGTGGAGCACACGAGGACATGGGTGGCGTCACAGCCCAGCTCCTGCGCCACGAGCGCGGCGGTGCGCTCGGCGTTGGTGCAGCCGTCCTCGCCGGTGGCCGCGTTGGCGTTGCCGCTGTTGAGGACGACGGCCGCGGCCCGGCCTTGGGTAGCGCCCAGGTGGGCGGCGCTGGTGAGGACGGGAGCGGCCTTGGCCTTGTTGGCGGTGAACACGGCCGCGGCGGGCACGGGCGCCCCGTCGTGCGTGGCGACGAGGGCGAGGTCGGGCGCACCCGACTCCTTGATCCCGCAGGCGATGCCCGCGGCCACGAAGCCCGCGGCGGCAGTGACGCTCATCGGCCCGCTCCATCGCCGCCGTTCTCGTTGCGGAAGTGCGCGTCCCCGTGCGCATTTCCGCAACGAGAACGAGGGGCACGGGTACCGACGCTCACGGGTAGACCCCCACGACGGGGAGGCCCGCGGTCTCGGGGAGGCCGAGGGCGAGGTTGGCGCACTGCACGGCCTGGCCCGACGCCCCCTTGACCAGGTTGTCGAGGGCGGCGATGACGACGACCCAGCCCGTGCGCTCGTCGTAGCGAGCGGTGAGGTGGGCGGCGTTGGAGCCGTAGGTCGCCTTGGTCGACGGCGAGGCGTCGGACACCACGACGAACGGCTCGTCGGCGTAGAAGTCGCGCAGAACGGCGAGCGGGTCGGGCGCGCCCGTGCCGGCGACGGGGCGGGCGTAGCAGGTGGCCAGGATGCCCCGGGTCATGGGCGCCAGGTGCGGGGTGAAGAGCACCTGGGCGCCGGTGGCCTGTTCGATCTCCGGGGTGTGGCGGTGGTTGAGCAGGCCGTAGGCGGTGAAATCCTCGTTCGCCGTGCCGAAGTGCGTGTTGTGTTTCAGCGTCCGACCGGCGCCCGACACCCCGCTGGCCGCGTCGACGATCACGCCGGTCGGCTCGATGACGCCGGCTCGCACCAACGGCGCGAGGGCGAGGGAGGCGGCGGTGACGTAGCACCCGGCGGCGGCAACGAGCGGCGCACCTCGGAGATCAGCACGGAACAGCTCCGGGATACCGAACGCGAATTCCGCCAGCACCTCCGGCGCCGTGTGCTCCTCGCCGTACCAGGCCGGGTACAGCGCAGCGTCCTTCAGGCGGAAGTCGGCGGCCAGGTCGACGATGTGGCCGACGCGCTTGCGCAGATCGGGCACGAGATGCTGCGAGGCGCCGTGCGGCAGCGCGAGAAAGACAAGATCGAGGTCGTCGGCGGCCGCCGGGTCGGGCTCGACGAACACGAGGTCGGGGTAGGCGACGGCCAGGCTGGGATAGAGGTCGGCCGCTCGCGTCCCGACGTGGCTGTCGGCAGTCGCCAGTCGCAGCGTGAAGTCGGGGTGCTGCGCACACAGGCGCAGCAATTCCGCGCCGGTGTACCCCGACGCCCCGAGCACGCCCACGTTGACCGTCATGCGCCGACTATACCGACAAATGAATACTGATGCAATCAGCGCCGAGCCATGCGCACCGGCGACAACCCGCGGACGAGGAAGATCTCTGTCGCCTCGGCGGTGTCCAGCGCGTCCAGCTCGTCGAGCAGCCCCATTACGGGCGCCAGCGTGGGACGCTCGAGCAGCGCCGTCATGTGTGCTCCGGACAACGCGTGCGCCAGCTCGTCGGGATCGTCGAACACATCGGGGTAGCGGGCCAAGACCTCGCGCAACCACGCCTTGTCCGGGGTCAGCAACGCGTCGATGACGTCGGGCAGCAATTCGAGCACGACGCGCCGGACGTAGCTCGGCCACGAGTGCCAGAGATGACGGAAGACGACTCGGAACAGAGCCGAATGCCGTACCTCGTCGGCGGCGTGATCCCGTACCAGGGCGCGAACCTCCGGATGAACAGCCTCGTCCGTGGGGAGATTCACGATCACCGGCGACAACAACGTCTCGGAAACGACAGCGGCGAGCAACGGAACGAGGCTGCGATCGGGGATCGGGCAGCGGGCGGACAACAGCCGCAGCGCCCTGATGAATGCGGGCTGCGACACCGGCTCGATCGGCCGTAGCCCGGTTTCCTCCTCGACAGCGAGGATCATCTCCTCGCACATCTCGGCATGGCCGGCTTCGTCGGCGAAGGCCATGAGCAGGTCGCGCCGCATGAGGGGATCGAGGCCGACGATGTCGGTACGACGGACGAGGCGCTTGCACACGCTGCTCACCAGGTTCACCTCGAGCAGCGTCGTGAACCGCAGGTAGCCGTACAGCTCGTAGACGAGGAGATCGCTCCGAATGTCGCCGGGAATGGCGCCCACCTCGGGCAATCCCATCGTCATGGCGAGATCGGCTGGAAAGAAGTCGTATCCCGGCTCGAACCGAGAGCCCGTGTGGTGCGGCTTCGACCGCACCCAGGCGCGCGTGTGCCAGTTCGAGAACGCGGACACGTACGTCCTCATCGCCGCACTCCTCGCGCGCACACGCGGACGACAGCATCACGCCCATACCGTCGAGCCATGGTCGCCCCCCTGAACATCGTCTTCGCCCCAATACAAAGACGCGGCTCACGCCGCGCCGTTTACATCCCTCTACGTTCGATCGTCGCGGTCGTGTCGCCTTTTCTCAACGGGTGTCCGCCAGGCCACGGCCCGAGGGCAAGCGGTCCGGCGCCCGGCTCGAGCGCTTCCCACATCTCTTCTGCGAGGTGTGGCGCGAACGGCGCCACCAACTGCACCAGCACCCGCAAGGCGTCGCCGAAGGCGTGCACGGCGGAGGCGTCCTCGATGGCATCCCCGAGCAACCGCCGCCGGAACTTCGTCAGACGCCCCACGAACCGGTCGAGCTCCTGGAGGCAGGTACACGGCCGGTAGTGGTCCAGGAATCGCGTTACGCGCTCGACGACCACGGCCGTCGCCTCCTCGAGCTCCTTGGCGAAAGGAGACCCGTCGAGCACTTCAGGCCTACCGAGGACGAGATCGAGGTTGTCGAATACGAGCGACCGCACGTTGAGCAGGAACGTCTCGGCCCGCTTGTCGCGCTCCGGCCGGAACTCGATGGCGTGCGACGGGTTCGCCGCCCACAAGATTTGGACCCGGAGGAGGTCGGCGCCGAGCTCGTCGAGCAACGTGGCGGCGTCGACGGTGTTGCCTTCGTGCTTGCTCATCTTCCGGCCGTCCAACGTCACCATCGCGTGCCCGTAGAAGCGACGTATCGGCTCGGGGTCGTCGACGTAGCCGATCTCCCGGAGGACCAAGCTGATGTAGCGGTGCAGATGGGCGTAGAGGAACGAGTCGAGCCCGTTGTGGAACCAGTCGACGGCACGCCACCCCTTCGCCTGTTCGAAGAACGCCTCCGGGTCTTCGGGAAGCGACGTTGCGCAGCCGAGCAACGACCAGGCGACGTCGAAGAAGCAGTCGCTGGTGTCGCCGTCGGGCACGGCTTCCTCGCCGCACCGAGGACAGGCGACCGGCTTGACGACGCGCCTGCCCGCCTCGTCGAGCTCGAGCTCGAACGGCAACCACTCCTCCGGGACCGGCACATCGCCGCAGTGGGGGCACAACAGGACCGGGATGGGCGTGCCCCAGCTCCGCTGCCGCGAGACGAGCCAGTCCTGAACGCGGTGCACGACGACATGGCGGATTTCGCCACCAGCCGCGCGCCAGTCGATCCCCGCGCCCTCGATCGCCGGTCGCAGCACGGCGCCTCGGGCGAAGGCAGGGTCGACAATGGACGAGGCGAGTACGGGAATCGCCATCGGCCATCCGGGGCGACGGGCTCGCAGGCCGGTGTCGACCACGTCGGCTCCCACGTCCTCTCGGCGTCGGCGGCGCAACGTCGCCGTGGCGAGCAGCCCCTCCGCTACGTCGCCACCCGCCGCCCGGAGGAGGTCGGCGACGTCCGTGTGCCCGGGGGCGACGAGCACGGCGTCGACCTCGTCGCGCGGCGTGGCGTCGGGCACGAAGACGGTGAGCACGCGTTCGCTGCCGTCCCGCAGGGTGACCGTCAGGTCGACCTCCTGCCCCTCGACCTCGCCGATGAACCCGGCGAGCAGGCGGATGACTGTGGGGCTCCACGCGTCGAGCTTCGAAAGCCCGTCGAGAAGCTCGGCGCTGGCGTCGCCGAGACGGACGAACCACTGCGTCGACTCCCGGCGCTCGACCACCGACTGGCAGCGCCAGCACGCGCCGTCCGCTACCTCGAGGTGCGCCAAGGTCGTCTCGCACGTGGCGCAGTAGTTCAAGGTGGCCTTGCCGCGATAGAGGAAACCGTGCTCGTACAGCTTGAGGAAGAACCACTGCGTCCACCGGTAGTACCGCGGTTCGCAGGTCAGATAGACGTGGTCCCAGGCGAGGCTGATGCCGAGCCGGTCCAGGTCGGCAGTCATGCGCGTCGCTGCCTCGCGAGCAAGCGTCCCCGGTGCCACGCCCTGCTTCTGCGCCGCCAGCTCGGTGGGCAAGCCGAAGGCGTCCCACTCGAAGGCATAGAGGACGTCGTACCCGCGTTGCCGTCCCGCCCGAGCCATCACGTCGCCCAAGACGAAGGTGCGGACGTGGCCGAGGTGGAGGCGCCCGTTGGTGAACGGGCCCGCAGGGAAGTGGTACTGCCGCGGGTGCCCCGGCCTGCGACCTGCCACGAAACAGCCCGCGTCCCGCCATCGTGCTTGCCACTTCGCCTCGATCGCATGGCCGGCATACGACCGCTGTTCGAGTTGCCCGCTCCCCAGCGACATCCCCGCCCCCTTGGCACCGAAGCGCCAATTGCCTTCGGAGGCGACTGTACAGGTAGTGGGCATAGCAATGAAAGACCCTCGATTTGCGGTATTCCTGTCACCCCTCTGGGTGACACTTGTCTGCCCGAATGCACGACTGTTACCATCATTCGGGTTCGGGGGCGATATGCGACGTCTCGACGGGCGGGCATGTCCCGTCCGCCGCGAGCGCACGGGTCGACGACCTCGGCCGCGGCTCGCGAGACGATGGAAGCGAACACGGCGAAACGGGGGGCACGATGAACGTCGGAGATCTGCAGGGTCAGCGCATCGGTTTCTGCGCGTCGGGCGGCCTGGACAGTTGCACGATCACCCACTGGCTGACCACACGAGGCGTGGAGGTCGTCACCTTCACCGCCGACCTCGGCCAGAGCGACGAGGAGAGCGTCGACGACATCGCCGAACGCATGCTGGCATGCGGAGCGGTCGACGCCGAGATCGTCCCGCTGCGGCGGGAGGTCGCCGAGATCGGGCTGGCCGCCATCCAGGCGCAGGCCCGGTACGAGTCGCACTACTGGAACACCACGCCGCTGGCGCGCTATGTGACCGTGCGCGGCGTGCTGCCGTTGCTGGCCGAGCGAGGCATCACCGTCCTCAGCCACGGCAGCACGGGGCGGGGCAACGACCAGGTGCGCTTCCAGTTGATCACCGACATGCTGGCTCCAGGCACCGAGGTGTACGCAGCGTGGCGCGACCAGGCGTTCCTCGACGCCTTTGCGGGCCGGGAGGACATGCTCGAGTACTGCGCTCGCCACGGCCTGCCCGTACGGTCGCCCGCACGGGCGATCTACTCCACGGACGCCAACCTCCTGGGGTTGACCCACGAGGCAGGCGAGCTGGAAGACCTCGCCACGCCTGCGAGCTTTGTCGAACCGGGCATGGGCGTGCGGCCCACCGACGCACCGGACCGCCCCGAGCAGGTCTCGATTCGTTTCGAGAAAGGGCGCCCGGTCGCCATCCAGGGCGAGTCACTTCCCGACGCCGTGGCCGCATTCCTCGTCGCCAACGAACTGGCCGGGCGAAACGGCGTCGGGATCAATCAGCACCTCGTCGAGAACCGGATCACCGACATCAAGTCACGCGGTGTCTACGAGGCGCCCGGGATGGCGTTGCTGGGCACCGCCTACGACTTCCTCCTTCAGCTTCTGCTCGACCACCGGGCCAGAAGGCTGTTCGACTTCTGCTCGACGTTCATCGCCGAGCAGGTGTACCACGCACGCGGCGAGGAGCTCGCCACCCGGCTGGCGCACGACGTGACTGCGTCCGTCGCCGCCCTGGTGACGGGGACGGTCGTCGTCGAGCTCTACAAGGGCAGCGTGAGCTTCGTCTCCGCCTCGGAGGTGCCTCATTCGCTCTACATCGAGGAGAACGCCTCGATGAGCCTCAATCTCGAAGGCACCTTCGACCACACCGACTCCGAAGGGTTCCTCGGCGTCCTCGGCGTCGGCGCTCGCGCCGCCTCCGTCCGCGGCCAGGTGTGGAACGCCATCGAGCAACCATGACGGACGTCACCGACCCGGGGCGAGCGCCGGGACGCGCCGTCGCTGCGTCGCCTCCCCAGGGCGGGCCGGCGAGCGCACGGATCGAGACGGCCCTGGCCGGGCACGATCTCTTCGACCTGTGGCGCCGCGGCGCTGTCGACCGCGCCGCCTACGTCGCCGGACTCGACGCCGTGCTCGCAACACCGACGCCGGTCCCACTGACGGAAAACCAGCGCGCGCTCTCGGCTCGGATGCACTGGAGGCCCGACGAGGTGGTCGCCGACGCGCTTGCGACATGCCTCGCGGCGCGCATCACGCCCTCGGCTGACTACGACGTCGCCGCGTATCGTGCCTTTGCCGCCGAGGTCGAGCGCCAATGGGACCATGGCGGCCGGACAACGTTCATCTTCCCCGAAGAGGCGCAGCTCCTGTTCGCCCTGGCTGCCGTGACCCGACCGCGACGTGTTGCCGTGCTCGGGTCGTACTACGCGTACTGGGCCGTGTGGGCGCTCGCCGGTGCAGGCGACTCCTTGGAGCAGGCGGTCCTCCTCGACGTGGACCCCGAGGTCAACCGCCTGGCCGTCGCCAACCTGCGGAAGCTGGGGCTCGAGACCCGGACCGATGTCGTCACCGGCGATGCGGTCGAGTACATGCAGCGGACGAGCCGGCATTTCGATCTCTTCGTCCTCGACGCCGAGGGCCCGCCCGACGCCGCGCCGCGCTTGCGAGGCAAGGCGGTCTACGGACCGATCATCGAGGCGGCCCTGCCCCGCCTGCGACCGGGCGGCCACCTCGCCGTGCACAACGTCCTCCTCGACGCCATGGCGCCGCACCGCTACTTCGTGGAGCTGGTCGAGGCCAACCGCCGCGAGCTCGCCGAATTCCTCGCCCGCACATCGACCGAGTGTCGCGGCGTGGAGATCGCCACGACGGAAGGCGTCGGGATCTACGTGAAGGAGCGTGCCTAAGCGCGCAGCCGAGCGCCGGGGTAAGCGGTCTCGACGGCGGCGATGCAGCGGGTGCGGACCTCGGCCAGGTCGGCCTCGGTCAACGTGCGGTCGGTGGCCTGGAACCGAAGCCGGTAGGCCAGGCTCCGCCAACCCTCCGGTACATGGCCGCCGCGGAACACGTCGAACAGGCGCAGGCCGACCAGCAACTCGCCGCCGGCCGCCCACAGGGTCGCCTCCACGGCGGCCGCGGGGACGTCGTCGCCGACCACGAACGCCAAGTCGATGTCGCTCGAAGGCAGCTTGCTGACCGCCTGCGATTGCACGTACACCCGCTCGGTGGGGAGGAGCAGGCCAAGGTCGGCCTCGATCCATCCCACGCGGCCCGGCACGTCGAAGGCCCGCACCACCGCGGGGTCGACCTCGCCCACCCACCCGACCGCCTGCCCGTCGCCGTCGACGATCCGAGCGGTGCGCGTGGGGTGGAGTCCCTCGGTCGAGCCCGCCTCCAGCGATACGTCGGTGCGGTGCAGCGCATCGAGGATCACGTCGAGCAACCGCTTGGCCGCGGGCGCGCCCTCCTCCCCCGCCAGGACCACAGCCAGCCGCTCGCGCTCGTCGGGCAGGGGGTCGCCGGGCGACGGCATGCCGAAGGTGTGGCCCACCTCGAACAGCGACACCTCGGGGTTGCGGTGGGAGGCGTTGAACGCCAGCGACTTGAGCAGTCCGGGCAACTGGGATGTGCGCAGGACCGACTCCTCCCGAGCCAGCGGGTCGCTCGCCGGCAGCGCCTCGCCGGGCAGGCCCGCCCGCTCGTGGTCGCCGGGTGCGAGCAGCGGCGAGAACATGGCCTCGCTCACGCCTGCGCCGACCAGCACCGCCTTCAGCGTGCGCCGCCCCTTCTGGTACGGCGTGAGGGAGCCGACGAAGGGGCTGCGGGGAACGGTGCGCTCGATGTTCGAGTAGCCGTGGTGGCGGGCGACCTCCTCCACGACCTCGATCTCGGTTGTCACGTCGGGCCGGAAACTGGGCGGGACGACGTCGAGCGCCCCGTCGGACGCGATGGCGGCGAAGCCGATGGGCGTCAGGTACGAAACCATGGCGTCGCCGTCGAGCGAGGTGCCGAGCAGCGCGTTCACCCGGCCGACCCGCACGGTGATCGACTTCCGGGCGGCAGGGACGGTCGAGATGTCGAGCATCCCTGCGGCCGGCTCACCGGTGCCGAGCAACTGGCAGAAGCGCTCCACCGCCCGCTCGATGCCCAGCGGGTCGCACCCCCGCTCGAAGCGGGCGGACGCCTCGGAGCGCAGCCCGATGCGCTTCGACGTCCGGGCGATGGCCATGGGCGTGAAGTAGGCGGCTTCGAGCAGCACCCGTGTCGTCGTCTTGCTGATCTCCGACGAGCCACCGCCCATGATCCCGCCGATGCCGACCGGCGCCCCGTTGGCGTCGCAGATCAGGCAGTCGTCGCCATCGCCCAGGCGCCGCTCCACGCCGTCGAGGGTGACGATCGTCTCGCCGGGACGAGCGGCCCGCACCGACAGGCCGTGGCCCGGCAGGCGGTCGAGGTCGTAGGGATGCGTCGGTTGACCGAGCTCCAGCATCACGTAGTTCGAGGCATCGACCACGTTGTTGATGGGCCGCATGCCCGCCAGCGTCAGGCGCCGGGCAATCCACTCCGGCGACGGCTCGATGTGCACGCCCTTCAGCGCGGTGGCCGTGAAGCGGGGGCACAGGTCGGGCGTGTCGACGGCGATGGACGCCAGCGACTCCACCGGGGTGGCGCCGCGCGGCACTGTCCAGGTCGGGATCGTGAACGGCAGCTTCAGCCGGGCCGCGGCGTCGCGAGCAACGCCGACCACGGAGTTGGCATCGGGTCGGTTGCCCTCGATGGCCAGGTCGTAGACGACATCGGCCTCGACCCCCAGCGCCTCGGCCACCGGGGCGCCGAGCGGGAGGTCGTCGGGCAGCAGCATGATGCCCTCGGCGTCGTCGGCCAGCCGCAGCTCGGCGGACGAGCAGATCATCCCGAAGGAGTCGACCCCGCGCATCTTGCGTGCGGTGATCTCGAAGTCGCCGGGCAGGACGGCGCCCACGGTGGCGAACGGGACGACGGCACCCACGTCGAAGTTGAACGCGCCGCACACCACCTGCACGGGCTCCGGGCCGCCGATGTCGACGTGCACCTGTCGGATGCGGTCGGCCTTCTTGATGGGCTGGATGTCGACGACGCGCGCCACGACGACGCCGTCGAGCCCTTCGCCCACGCGCTCGATGCCCTCGACCACCATGCCGAGATCGTCGAAGGTCTCGCCCAAGGCGACGGGGTCGCCCTCGAACGGCGCGAAATCACGGAGCCAGGACAGCGGTACGCGCATCAGAAGCTACCGAGGGGCAGGTCGACGGGGTTGGGGCCCCCGTCGACACCGCGACGAGCCGTCAGGCGAAGAGCCACAGGTAGAGCCATCAGAACTGCCCTATGAAGCGAATGTCGTTGTCGAGCAGGACGCGCATATCCGCGATGCCGTGGCGCATCTGGGCCAGCCGGTCGATGCCGAACCCGAAGGCGAAGCCCGACCACTCCTCGGCGTCGAGCCCCACGGCGGCGAACACATTGGGATGGACCATGCCGCAGCCGCCCAGCTCGATCCACCCGGTCCCCGAGCACGTACGGCACCCGGAGCCCGCGCAGATCGCGCACGTCACCTCGAACTCGGCCGACGGCTCGGTGAACGGGAAGTAGGCGGGCCGCAGTCGCGACCGCATACCCGGGCCGAAGTAGGCGCGGGTGAACGTGTCGATGGTGCCCGCCATGTCGCCGAACGTGATGCCCCGGTCGACCACCAGCCCTTCGAGCTGCGAGAACGACGGCGTGTGGCGGGCGTCGGGCGTGTCCTTGCGGTACACCTTGCCCGGCATGATCGAGTAGATCGGCGGCGGCTGTGTCTGCATGACCCGGATCTGCACCGGCGAGGTGTGGGTGCGCAGAAGCGTCGATTCCGGCTCGCCCCACTCGAAGTAGAGGCTGTCGTGGCCGCTGCGCGCCGGGTGCGCCTTCGGGATGTTGAGTGCCTCGAAGTTGTACCAGTCGGTCTCCACCTCGGGGCCCTCGGCCACCGCGTACCCCATGCCGACGAAGAGGTCCTCGAGCTCGTCGCGCGTCTGGGTGATCAGCGTGAGGTGGCCCCGGGTCGGCGGGCCGGGGAGCACCTCGGTGAGGTCGAGGCGCTCGGCCTCCAGCCGCCGGCGGCGCTCCTCGGCGCCCAGCGCCACCCGGCGCTCGTCGGCCGCCGCCTGCAAGCGGGCACGGGCGTGGTTGATCACCTGGCCGACCGCCTTGCGGTCGTCGGGCGACAGCGAGCCGAGGCGGGTGTTGAGTCGGGCGATCGCCGACTTCTTGCCGAGCACCTCGGTCTCGGCGGCTCGGAGGTCGTCAAGCGACGCGGCCGACTCGATGCGGCTCAGCCCGGTCTTCTCGATGAGGTCGATCTCGGCGGCGTCCACGACGGTCCTTGTTACGCGTGCAGGTCTTCGAAAGCGTGCAGCGGCAGCGTAAAGCGGAACGTCGACCCCTCGCCTGGAATAGACGACGCGGTGAGGCCGCCGCCGTGGGCCTCGACCAGCCCCCGGCTGATCCAGAGGCCGAGGCCCGAGCCCGTGGGCTTGGTCTCGGCCCGGCGGAAGAACTTGGTGAAGATCTTGGAGACGTCGGTCTCGGGGATGCCCTCGCCCTTGTCGTGCACGGCGATGGCGACCTCGGTGGCGTCGACCTGGGCGTCGACGCGCAGCCCCTTCGGCGAACCGTATTTGCAGGCGTTCTCCACCAGGTTGGTGAGAACCTGGACGATCTTGTCGGGATCGGCGTAGACGACAGGCAGCTCGTCGGGGAACTCCACGGTGGCATCGAGGTCGGGGTACTCCATGTGCACCTTCTCGACGACTCCGTTGGTGAGCGCAGCGAGGTCGACCATCTGCCGGCGCAGCACGAGGCGGCCCGATTCCAGGCGGCTGATGTCGAGGAGCTCGGTGATCAGCCGGGTGACGCGGTCGGCATCGTGGTTGACCTGCTCGAGCATCATCTTCTTCTGGTCGTCGCGCAGGCGGTCCCACCGGTTGAGCAGGAGGCTGGTGTAGCCCTTGACCGACGTCAGCGGCGAGCGCAGCTCGTGGGAGACGGTCGAGACGATCTCGATGCCGGTAGCCGCCTGGTGCCGGCGGGCGTTGACCGGGCGCAGGACCACGACGGCGCCTTCGACTCGACCGTCGGCGTCGCGCTGGTAGCGGCCGGTGACGTGGGCCAGCACGTCGGTGCCGTCGGCCCGACGGACGGTGATTTCCTGCTCGGGGATGAGGCGCACGGTGCGAAGCCGGGCGGACGGGTGCCAGTCGCCGTCGAGCAGCGGGTGCCCGCTCTTGCTGCGCACGTCGAGCAGCTCGCCGCACGGTTCGCCCAGGAGGTCGGCAACGTCGTAGCCGGTGAGGGTGGCGGCTGCCGTGTTGGCCTCTACGATGCGACGCTCGCCGTCCAAGCGAAGGACGGCATCGGGCAGCAGGTCGATCACGGGCGGGGCTCCGCCGACCGGCGCTGACGAGCCGCCTCGAAGCACAGCACCGATGCGGCCATCCCTACGTTCAGGGACTCCGCACGCCCTGCCATCGGGATCGTGACACGGTCGTCGAGGTGGCGCTCCACGTCGGCGGGCAGGCCGTTGGCCTCGTTGCCCAACACGAAGGCGATGGGCTGGGTGAGGTCGACCGAGGTGTACTCCGCGCCCCGTCGCGCCGCCGTGCCCAGGCGACGCATTCCCCAACCGCCGATGCGCTCGAGCACCTCCACGGGGTCGCCTCCGGCTACGACAGGGACGTGGAACAACGTGCCGGCCGACGCTCGCACCGTCTTCGGGTTGTAGAGGTCGACCGATCCGCCGCAGCAGACTACCCCGTGGGCGCCTGCCGCCTCGGCACTGCGCAGCACGGTGCCCAGGTTGCCCGGGTCGCGCACGTCGACGCAGACGACCAGGAAGTCGCCGGTGCGCAGGGCGCCGAGGGCCACGTCGAGGTACCCGACGGTGGCGAGGACGGGCTGGGGCGTGACCGTATCGGCGACCCGTTCCATGACGCCGGCGGCAAGTTCGAACAGGGGCGCCTCGATGTCGAGGTCCGCTGCGTCGGGGGCGACGTAGACGGCCTCGATCGTCGCCCCCGCGGCCATTGCTTCGGCCAGGGCCTTGCCGCCTTCGACCACGAAGACGCGTTCGTCCTGACGCGCACTGCGGCGCCCGAGGAGGCGCCGCAGCCGCTGGACTTGTGGGTGCTTGAAGCCGAGAGGCGCGTTGCTCAGCGAGCGGCCTCCGCCACCTTGACGAGCGCGGCGAACGCCGTCGGGTCGCTGACGGCCAGGTCGGCCAGCACCTTGCGGTCGACCTCCACCTCGGCAGCCTTCAGCCCGGCGATGAGGCGGCTGTAGCTGGTGCCGTTCTGGCGGGCAGCGGCGTTGATGCGCTGGATCCAGAGCTGGCGGAAATCGCCCTTGCGCGCCCGGCGGTCGCGGAAGGCGTACTGCAGCGAGTG
>JAHWLA010000053.1 GCA_019347595.1 Actinomycetota bacterium | reverse complement strand
TCGAGTGTGGTGCGCACCATGCGGTACGCCTCCAGCAGCCGCTCCCCGCCCGCCCGTAGCTGCTCGACCTGGGAGTGGGCCAGCTTTCGCCGCCGGGCCAGGTCGGTGAGGATCTTGGTGCGGCTGGCCTGCGCCTCCTCCACCATGCCCCGGGCCTTGGCCTCCACCTCGGCCAGCACCCGCTCGGCCTCCTGGCGCGCCCGCCCCAGCGCGGCGGCGGCATCGGCCTCGGCGGCGCTGCGGATCTCGCCGGCGGCGGTCTCGGCCGCCTCGGTCTCCCGGGCCAGCACCAGCTCCGCCTCGCCCCGGATGCGGCCCGCCTCCTCGTAGGCCTCGCGCAGCAACTGGGCCACGTTCTCCTCGGCCTTGCCCCGGATGTCGGCCGCCGCGTCCTGGGCACTGCGGAAAATGCGGGCCGTCTCGTCGCCCAAGGCGCTGGTGATGGTGTCGACGTCCATCTCCGGATGGGCCGCCCGCTCCTCGGCGTCGGCCAGCTTGCGGGCGAGGTCCTCGGCGCGTTCCTCGGCCACGCGGAGGCGCTCGGCGACGCGGGCCAGGTACGCCTTCACCTCGCCTGGATCGAAACCGCGGAACGACGTGGGGAACGTGTGCGCGGTCACCTCGTCGGGCGACAGCTCCGGCATGTGGGCAGCCTACGAGCCGCGGGGACTCGCTTCGAGGATCGTCTTAGGGCAGCAGGCCGTTGAGGGTGTCGACGGTCGGCTCGACCAGCGGCAACACCACCGGATCGGCGGGCAGCCCGGTTTCCGGTGGGGGCGGGATCGGCCCCGGCGGCTGGGTGGTCGGCGTGGTGGAGGGGGGCTGCGTGGTGGTGGTGGTCGACGGGCCGTTGGGACGCGGCCGGCTACCGCCGCCTCCACCGCTGCCGCCGCTGCCGCCGCCCGCAGGCAGCGTGGTCGCCGTGGTGGTGCCCCCGCCGGACGAGCCGCTGTCGGATGCCGGAGCGGCTGCGAACTGGAGCGGTGCCCGGCCGATGGCGACATCGAGCTCGCGCACCAGCGCCGCCCCCTCGCTGACCGCTTGGTCGAGCGCCACCAGGCCCCAGGCGGCGCCCTCGTCGCGGAAGGAGAAGATGCGCCGCCACCGCTCGGTGAACGAGGCGTGCTCGCCCTTCACGGCGATGACCGCGCCGACGAGCGTCTCCCCTGCCGGGCGGGCCGGGCGCAGGAGAGCGGCGTCGAACGACGACTCGCCGTCGAGGGCGGGGAGCACCTGGCGATAGAAGCCGGCGGTCGTGCCCTCGCCTGCCCGGAGGCTGGCGCCGAAGGCGTGGCTACGGGCTTCGAGCTCGCGGCCGAACGCGATCGCCTGGCCCAGCAGGCGGCGGTCCCACTGGTCGTCCTCGTCGTAGGCGAGGGGCGGGGCGGTGGTGGGCAGCACGCCACGGGCGGGCACGGCGGCCTGGCGCAGGGCGGGCACGGTGAACGGCCGGCCTCCCGAACGCAGGACCACGTCGCCGCGGTAGGCGACGGCGGACACGGCCAGCGAGCGCGACACGCGCGCCGTGCCGTTGACCTCGACCTGTGACCCGGCCGCCTCCACCACCACGGGGGCGCCGTCGGTCGTCACGAGCAGGTCGCCGTTGAGCAGCGTGGGTCGGGAGGCGATGCGGAGGTCGGAGCCGTCCGCACACCGGTCACCCCGGCAGCGCAGCTCGTACGTGCGGCCCGGGGCCTCGACCTCGGCCGTCCCCTCGATCAGCTTCACCCGGTCGCCGTCGCGAACACGTGTCGTCCCGGAGACCGGTTCCAGCGCGCCGTCCGTCTTGCCGACGAGCGCCCGCCCGGTGACCGTGAGGCGCGCTTCACCGGGGCGCAGCGTGTCGCGGTTGCACCCGGCGGCGCCGACGGCCAGAAGGCCGACGACGAGTCCCATGGCGAGCGGACGTCTCATCGCTTCTTCTCTATCGGCACACCTGGGAGATAGATAGAGAAACGGGAACCTTTTCCTGGCTCGGACATAACGGACACCGACCCGCCGTGGGCCTCCGCCACCCGCTGCACGAGGGACAGGCCGAGGCCGAGGCCGCCGAAGCTGCGGGTGTCGGAGGTGTCGCCCTGCACGAAGTCGGCGAAGGCCAGATCCTGCTCCGCGGGCGTCATGCCCTTGCCCCGGTCGATCACGGCCAGCTCGACCCCGCCGCCGACCGCGGTGGCCGTCACCGTGATCTTGCCGCCCTCGGGCGAGAACTTCACGGCGTTGTCGAGCAGCTCGTCGAGGCTCAGCGTCAACCAGCGGCGGTCGACGACGACGGGCGGCACGCCGCGGCTTACCCGGCGGGAGATGGCTCGGCTGCCGTCGACCCGATCGCTCCACCGCTTCACCACGTCGTCCACGACCGCACGCACTTCGAGCATCTCCGGGCGGAGCATCACCCGGCCCGCGCTGGCGGAGGCGAAGAACTCCAGCATCTGCACGATCCGGAACAGCGCCTTGGACTGCTTGAGGATCTCGGTGTGCCACTGGCGGGCGCGCTCGGCCGGGACGTCCTTGCGGGTGAGCAGGTCGGCGTAGCCCATGATCCCGGTCAGCGGGGTGCGCAGCTCGTGGCCGATGCGCGACAGGAACTCGGTCTTCATCTGCTCGACCTCGCGCTCCTTGCGCAGGTCGCGCAGCACGAACACCGCGCCCGCCATCTCGCCGCCCGCCTCGCGCAGGGGGCCGCCCAGCACCGACACCGGGATGCGCGTGCCGTCGTCGTGCTCCACCCACCCCTCTGTGGTCCAGCGGGTGGGCGACAGGCGGGCCAGGCGAGCGCCGAGGTCGCTGTGATCGTCGGCCGTGAGGTCGACGACCTGGTCGACCGAGCGGTCGCGGACAGACGCCGCCGTCACGCCCAGGAGCTCCTCGGCCGCCTGGTTGAAGTCGGTGATGCGGCCCTCGGCGTCGACGGCGACGAGTGCCTCGCCCATGCCCGCCACGACGGCCTCCAGGCGGCTGCGCAGGCGGATCTCGGCCTCGGTCTTCTCCTCGATGGAGTGGGCCATGGAGTCGAAGGCGGAGCCGAGGACACCGGTCTCGTCGTCGCTGGCGATCTCGGCTCGCACGCCGAGGTCGCCCCGCTGGATGCCCTCGGCCGCCCGGGTCAGGCGGCGCAGGTTGGCGCCGATGCGCTCGCCCACCACCGAGGCCAGGAGGAGGGCGAGCAGGGTGCCGCCCAGGGCGATGACGAACAGCGTGCGGAACAGGCGGTCGCGGGAGTCGGCGACCACGGCGGTCGGGGTGGAGGCGACCATGGCGAGGATACGGCGGTCGTCCGCGGTGCGGACCGGTCGGATGGCGACGAAGCGGGTCTCGCTGACGACCGAGCGGGGCTCGCCGGTGACGATGACCTCCTCGGCCAGCGGTAGGACGACCGACGACGGGGGCTGGGCGCCGTACTGGGCCACGATGCTGTCGGTGTCGACCAGCGCCAGCGAGAGGGACTCGTCCTCGCTGGAGCGGATGTCGAGGTACGAGCGGTCGAGGTGCGAGACGGCGACGGCCACGCCGAGGAAGCGCGGGGGCTGGCCGGGCACCGACAGGCGGGCGGGCGAGGCGGCCACCGCGTAGGCCTCACCGGCGACCAGCTCGACGGAGCCCGCCGGGAGCTGCGTGCGGAGCGCCTCGCGCACGACGTCGGAGCCGGCCAGGGCGATGGCTGTGGCCGGGTCGACGCCGTGGGCGCCGAGCACCTCGGGCCCGGGGGCGACGAAGGCGAGGGCGGTCCCCACGAAGTAGTTGGTCGCCAGTGTGCTGAGGGCGTCGTTGACGTTGCCCTCGGTGGGCCCGGTGATGTCGATGAGCTGCTGGGGCCGCTGGGTGGCCAGACTGACGGCGACGATCTTGGCCTCGGCCAGCCGGGGCGTCGTCTCCCGCTGGGCGAAGGCGGCCTCGGAACGGGCCTGGGCGTCGAGCCGCGACAGCTCCTGGTCCTCGATGGTGTTGGAGAGGACGGCCGACAGTGCCACCGACAGCATGAGGACGACGAGCAGGAGAGCGCCCGCCGCGCTGGCGGCCACCCGGGCGGCGACGGAGCGACGGCTGGCGGCCAGGACCGAGGCGCCGATGCCGACGGCCCCGATGACCAGGAACCCTTCGGCGATGTTGCCCGTGGCGTCCGCCGCCTCGGCCACTACCGAGGCCGCCGTTCCCGCGATGCCGACCGACAGCAAGCGGCGCGATGTGCGGCCCGCGCACCACGGCAGGGAGCCGAGGGCCACGGCAGCCACGCCGGCGCCTCGAAGGCCCAGGACGAGGGGGTCGTCGCCCGCCTCGATGAGCCGGGACCCGTGGACGAAGGCGGCCACGGCGAGGGCGAGGAAACCGGCCCCGAGGACGCCACGAGAGGCGAGCGGCCGCGCCACCAGCTCGCCACGCAGGAGCACGAGCGCGAGCCCGGCGGCAGCCGCCAGGAACGTCACGAACTCGGCAGCGAACTCGAACTGGGCGGCCGAAGCAGACATACGCCTACTTATCGGCCCCTTGTCCCGAGTACATAGCGTTCGGAATCCGCACGCTATGTACTCCGGACGCGGGTGGCGGGGGCGATGTCGCCGCCGATGCGGCCCAGGGCGGCGATGGCGTCGTCGAGGGTCGCCACTCGGATCACCTCGAGACGCTTGCCGGCGTGGGCGCGGGCTGTCTTGTACTCCCCGGGGGGCACGAGAAAGTACTGCGCACCTTCGGACCGCACGGCGGCCGTCTTCTGGGCCACGCCGCCGACGTCGCCCACCTCGCCGTCCATGTCGATGGTGCCGGTCACAGCCACCTTCTTGCCGCCGGTGAGCTCCCCGGGCGAGAGCTGGTCGATGAGGCCGAGGGTGAAGGCCAGGCCCGCCGACGGCCCTCCGATGGCGCCCGCGTCGATCTTCACCTCGAAGGGCAGGCGGAAGTCGCGGTCCTTGGTCCGCATCAGGACGCCGAGGAAGGCGCGGCCCTCCCGGTCCGCCAGGCGGACCTCCTCGACCCGGGTGACGCCCTCCGGGTCGACGATTTGCAAGCGGGCCGTCTCCCCCGGCTGGTGGGCGCGGATGCGGTCGACGGCCTCCTGCACGAGCATGGTGGGCACGCCGTCGACGGCCGTGATGGTGTCGCCCACGTCGAGGCGCCCGGCGGCGGGCGAGCCCTCGGCCACCTCCACCACCAGCGCACCCTTGCCCTGTTCGGGGACGTCGTAGCCCAACTGGCGCAGCGCCACGATGATCGCCGTCTGCTGCGAGTCCTCCATGAGGCGGCGGTTCTCGTCGCGGTACTCGTCGGGCGGGGTGGTGCCGAGGATGCGCTCCTCGGGGACGACGTCGATCTCGCCGTCGAGCCAGCCCCGGATGGCGCCGAGCGGCTTGACCTGCTGGAGCGAGACGGTGGCCAGATAGACCTCGCCGGAGGCGGGATGGAGGCGGTCCTGGGCGACGTCGATGAGCTCGTCGACCTCCCGGGCGTCGCCGGGGGCGATGGCGTAGTAGGGCAGGTCGGTGTTGAGGACGACGCCGAGGGTGACGACGGCGAGCAGGATCGGCAGGACCCACCAAAACCGCATGACCAGCGGGTGCAGCGGGGGCGGGGCCGGAGGGACGGGCGGCGGGGCGCCGTTCGATGGCGCGCCCGAGCCGGGGCCGGGCACTACCATCGCGTCGATCGTGTCCACGTCCGTGACTTGCCTCTTCGGGATGCCGGCGGGTGGGCCGGATGGCCGCAACCGGTGTGCCGGACAGCCTGCCATGGAACCACCCCGTAGCCGTGCCGTGCGGCACGCTCGCGCATGACGCCCCCGGACGAGCCGCCCGACCTCGACGCCAAGCCGGTCCTGGAGTGGACGGCCGAGGAATGGCAGGCGTGGATCGAGACCACCCGCGTCCCCCCGCGCACCGACGAGACCCCCGCGTCCCGAGTACATAGCCCCCCGAATCCGGGGGCTATGTACTCGGGACCGCGGGAGGGTGATGGCGAGCGGCGTGAACCGGCGCCGACAACGTCCGACGCCCGTCCACCGGCAGAGCCGTCCACACCCGCACCCCCCAGCCCGCCGACCGCTCCTGCGTCCGAACCCGCCACGGCGACTCGCCCTCCGGCCCCCGCGGGCCCGCCGGCCGAGCCGCCTGCTGCGACCGCCGCGCCGAACGCACCGACGGCACGTCCGCCCGCGGGGCCCGCGGCGCCGGAAGCTCCCGCCGGCCGCTTGGGTTCCGACGGCCTCTCGGCCCCCGCGGCGCCCTCCACCTCGGCGGCACCCGCGGCACCGTCGGCACCGGAAGCCCGCTCGGACCCCGCGAACCGTGCCGCCCCAGCCGCGCCCACGCCTCCCGAGGCACGCTCGGGTCCCGCCGCATCTCCGCGACCGGCGGACGCCGGGGCCGGACCGCCCGCCTCTCCGGCCGCGCGGTCCACGCCGTCCACGCCGTGGACTCGCCCCGATCCCGACGCGGCTGCGGCTGCCCCCACGCCGCCGAGTGCGCCGCCCCGCCCCGCCCACAGCGACCGCACCGATCCGCCTCGGCCCACCGGGGTGCTGACGCCGCCCGTCTCACCGAGTGCCGCCGCGCCCAGGCAAGCGATCCCGCCCGTGCCCCCGGCCCCCGCACCGGCCCCGCCCACGCGTCAGCAACCGGCTCCGCCACCCGCCAGGCACGAATCGCGCCCGGCCGCCCGGGCTGCCGTCGAAGCCCCGGTCCACCGCGTGCGGTCGGGACTCGCCCTCCTGGGCATCTCCCTGCTGGTCGGCATCCTGGCCGCGGGCCTGGTGGCCATGGCCGTCGCCTTGGCCGCGCTCGCGCTGAAGCGCGCCGTCGGCTGACGGCGCGCTACAGAGCGGGGAAAGGGAGGATCAGCCGCGGTTGAAGCGGTTGAAGCGCGCCGCATTCTGGCCGTTGCCGGCAGGCAGGGGCTCGACCACCACGGGATCGTCCAGCATCCCGACAGTGCGCTCCGCCTCCTCGACGACAGCCGGCGTCTCGGCGCCCGACGCCACCTCGACTCGGTAGTACGTCCGGACCTCGAGCGGGATCTCCTGCATCTTGAACAGGCGGGTGTCCGAGACCCCCTCCTGGTTCCGCAAGTGCTCTACAAACCGAACCGCCTCGTCGAGCGAGTCGGCCTGGTGGTACCCCGGCTTCCCCTCCGCGCTGCGGAAGACGACCATGTGCGACATGACCACTCCTTTCCGGGAGTAGCCATCGGTTCCCGGCCGCCCCCACTTGAGCCGCCCCCTCGTTCTGGTCCGTCAGATGTCGCACGTACGTGCGACATCTGACGGACCAGAACGGCGGAGACGCGGCGCTATGACGCCAGGGCCAACCGGACCACGTAGCGCTCGCGGGCCGACCCCGGCGGGTGGCAGGCGAACAGCGTGGCCGTGGCCGTCGGCGTGGGGTCGACGATGTCGAGCCGGTTGGGCTTCACGACGAACGACTCCGTCACCGTGTACACCGAGCGCACGCCGTGCACGGCGAATACCACCTCGTCGCCGACGGCCAGCTTGTCGATGTGGCGGAACGGCCGGGTCTTGGTCACCCGGTGGCCCGCGAACACGGCGTTGCCCACCTCGCCGGGCATGGCCGAGCCCGGCCAGTGGCTGGGGCCCTTGTCGATGTTGCGCATGCTGATCCCGTGGAAGAGCCGGTGTGTCAGCCCGATCTTCGGGATTTCGATGGTGCCGATCTCGACGATCGGCTCCTCCTCGTAGGGATCGGCGGGGGGCGGCACCGGCGCCTGGAGCGTCGTCGTGGTGCTCGCCTCCACCGGCGGCGCAACCGTGCTGGGCGGGACGACCGACACCAGCGCCACCGGGTTGTCGTCCACCGGCCGCACGTCGTCGTCGCGGACCTCAACGACGGCGGCCGCGCCTGCCGACAGCAGCATGCCCGTCACCAGGACGAGCAGAAGTCGACGGGTGGGGCTCCCCATACCCCCAGTGTGACTCAGCGGGTCACATGGGCGCGACGCGCCCGTAGACGGCATGCAGCCACAGGTCGGTCAGCGTGTCGACCGCCTCGTCGAAGGCGACGTCGTCCTCGCTGGGCTCGCCCAGGGCGAAGTGGGTGAAGGCGAACCACTCGACCATCGACGCCAGGGCGTAGGCCGTCGCCCGCGTGTTCACGGCCCGGATCTCGCCACGCGACACCAGCAGCACGAGCGTCCGTTCGATGCGCTCGACGAACGGCCGGCGCAGGTCGAGCCAGATGGTCTCCAGCGTCGGGCTCTGGTGCATCCCCTCCAACAGGCACCGCCACAACCCTCGGTGCGCCCGGAACACCACGAGGAACCCCCGCACGGCGCGGGCAATCGTCGCCCGCAGGTCGCCCGCCCATGAGGCCTCGGCCTCCTCGTACAACTCGTCCAGCACCTGCGCCATCACTTTGGCGAAGGCGTCCTCCTTGTTGCGGAAGTACAGGTAGAACGTGCCGTGAGCGGTGGTGGCCCGGTCCGTGATGCCGCCGACCGTGGTCGCCTGATAACCACGCGCCTCGAACACCTCGCGCGCGGCGGCGAGGAGTTGGTCGGCCGTGGCCGCCGCCCGCTCCTGGCGCTTTCCGACTTGCTCGGCCAACCTCTCCTCCAGCGATGACGAAGGACAGCAAGCTAACCGCGCAAGCCCGCCGGCGAAGAGCGGTGGCCGTGGGCGGCCACCTCGGCGACGAAGCATCGGTGCGCGCGGCATTGGCCGACGACGCCGCCGGCGTGCGGGCTACCGCCCTGGGCGCCCTCGCCCGCATGGGCCGCTTGACCGACGACGACGTGTGCGCCGCCCTGGCCGACCCCGATCAGGTGGTGCGGCGACGAGCCTGCGAGCTGGCCGCCACCCATCCCGATGTCGACCTGCTTCCCCTCCTCGCCGACCGCGACACCGCGGTGGTGGAGACGGCGGCGTGGGCGCTGGGCGAACAGGCGGGCGACGACGACACCACGGTCGACGCCTTGGCCGTCGTCGCCACAGCGCACGACGACCCGCTGTGCCGTGAGGCGGCCGTCGCCGCCCTCGGCGCCCTCGGGTCGCCTCGCGGCCTGCCCGCCATCCTGGCCGCCATCGACGACAAGCCCGCCGTCCGCCGCCGCGCCGTCCTCGCCCTCGCCCCCTTCGACGGCCCCGAGATCGACGCCACCCTCCGGCGGGCGCTGGAAGACCGCGACTGGCAGGTGCGCCAGGCCGCCGAGGATCTCCTACGCGACTGAGGACGCAGTAGCCACCGCCGGGGCGGCAACTACTGCGTCCTCGATGGAACAAGAGCCGAAGCGGGCTGGTGCGCTAGTCCGCTTCGAACTCGAACTTCTTGGCGGCGTCGGAGGTGAAGTTGTACTTCACCGTCTCGATGCCGATCGGCTTGGCCGGGTTGATCTTGAAGATCGTGCTCGTGCGCGGCGGCTCACGTTCGGCGACGGTGCCGTACTTGTAGTCGCCGCTGAGGCCGGCGAATGTCAGCGTGCCGACCTCCTCCATGGCCTTCTTGATGCCGGCCCGGCTGAGGTCGCCGAGCTCGACGGCCTTCTCCAGCACCTGCGTCACCGCGTTGGCCTGGTTGTAGCCGAAGGCGAAGTAGTAGTCCGGCGGCTGGTTCGGCTGGTAGGCCTGCAGGCGGTCGAGCATGTCGCGCATGCCGGGCACGCTCATGTCGCCCCACTCGGTGCCTTCACCGGCCACGTAGAAGTTGGCCGCCAGGTACGGCCCGAGCGGCGACGACGCCAAGGCGCCGATGTAGCTGGGCGACTGGCCGATCCACTGCGGGGCGAACTGTGTGCGGGCGGCGACGCCGAGGGCGGTGCCCGTGTCGGTCGGGGTGGACACGAGGAAGACCACCTGGCACCCGGCCGTCTTGAGCTGCTGCACCTGGGCGGTGAGGTCGGGCGTGCCCGCCTTGAACCGGGCCGTCGACTTCACTGTGAACCCGAGCTCCTTGGCGGCGAACTCCACGCCCTGCTGTCCCGCCTGGCCGTAGACGTCGTCCTGGATCATCGTGCACATCGTCTTGCCCTCGCCGTTGCCTTCCTCCAGAAGCCAGTCGGCGGCGTTGATCATCTGGATCTGGTACGGCCCGCCGATCGGCAGGAGGTTCGGCTCGCGCACCCACTCGGCGTCGAGCGAGGCGGGTGACGCCACGATGTTGTCGGCCTTGAGCTGCGGCAGCACGGCGTTGGTCGACGGCGTGCCCAGGAGCTGGGCGAACATCACCACGTCGTTCTTGATCTTGTTGTACGCCTGGACCGCGTTCTGCGGGACGTACTGGCTGTCCTCGAGGTGGAGAACGACCTTGTACTCGCCTGCGATGCCGCCCTTCTCCTCGTTGATGTACTTGAACCACACCTCGTTGCCCGCCGTCAGCGGCTTGCCGATGGCCGCCACCGGACCGGTGAGCGGGCTGATTATCCCGAGGTGGATCTCCTTGGTGACGGGGTCGAAGCCGGGTGCCGCCGTGAGCTCGCCGTTGTCGCCGGAGCCCGCCCCGTCGTCGTCGTCGCCGCCTCCGCAGCCGGCCGCCACCAGCCCGAGCGTGAACAGCACTGCGAAGAGTCGCAGCAGGTTCCTTCGCTTCATGTACGTCTCCTTTTGCTGGTCAGTATGAGAACGGCCAGGCCCGGAAGTAGGCCTTCAATCGCAACCACACGGCGGCCAACCCGCGCGGCTCGAGCACGAGGAACAGCACGATCAACAACCCGAAGATGATCTGATTGAGCTGGAAGACGGTGAGGCCCTCGCCGCCGGCGCCCTGGGCGATGAACGGGATGCTGTCGCTGTAGCGGCTCACCAACTGCGGCACCGCGCCCACGAAGACGGCGCCGATCACCGAGCCGAACAGCGTGCCCACTCCGCCCACGATGATCATGGCGATGAACTGGATCGACAGGAACAGTCCGAACGAGTCGGGCTCGACGAAGAGCTGGAAGGCGCCGAACAGCGCCCCGCACACCGCGGCCAGCGCGCTGGAGATGACGAAGGCGCCGACCTTGTAGCGGGCCAGGCTGACGCCGATCACCTCGGCCGCCACGTCGCGGTCGCGCACGGCCTGCATGGCCCGGCCCGGGCGGCTGCGGACGATGTTCTTCGACACGATCAACGCGAGCGCCACCAACCCCCACGTCAGCCAGAAGAAGCTTTGGTAGCGGGTGTAGCTGCGGCCTCCCAGCTCCAGCGCGGCGAAGTCGAAGGGGCCGAGCTTCACCGGCGCAATCACCGTGGTGCCGCCCGGGCCGCCGGTCACCGAGTCCCAGTTGTTGGCGATGTGCTGGCCGAGGAACACGAGCCCGAGCGAGATGACGGCGAGGTAGTTGCCACGCAGGCGCAGGGCGAACGGGCCCACGATGGCGCCGATGATCCCGCCCACCACGGCCGCGGCGGGGAGCCATACGAGCAGGGGTTGGCCGTGCTGGGTGCCGAGGATGACGGCGGTGTACGACCCGGCGGCCACGAAGAAGGCGTGCCCGAGCGAGACCTGCCCGGTGAAGCCGGTGAGCAGGTTCAGCCCGATGGCGCCGATGGCGTAGATGCCCGCGTAGACCAGCACCGACAACCAGAAGTCGTCGGGGACGATTACGGGGAGCAGCAGGCCCAGGGCGAGCAGGGCGACGAGCGAGGCCTTCGACTGCCGCGACCGGAAGAGCTTGAGGTCGTCGGCGTAGTCGAGCGTCATGTTGAGATTGCGCAGGCGCATCAGACCCGTCGCACCTCCTTGGTGCCGAACAGGCCGTAGGGGCGCACCATGAGGATGACGATCATCACGAAGTAGGGCATGACGGCGCTGAACCCGGTGCCCAGCTCGGGGAAGTGCGTGGGCTGGTAGCCCGCCGTCAGCGTCTGCGTGAGGCCGATGATGATGCCGCCCACCACAGCGCCGGCAGGCGAATCGAGGCCGCCGAGGATGATCGCCGGGAAGGCGAGCAGGGCGATGTACTGGATGTCGGGGCGCACGCCCCCACCGCCCGAGGCGAGCATGACACCGGCCAGCGTGGCGACGGCGCCCGCGATGGCCCACGACAGGGCGAAGATGCGGCGGGCGCTTATGCCCTGGGCGATGGCGGCCTCCTGGTCGAAGGCGGTGGCCCGCATGGCGACGCCGAGGTTGGAGTACCGAAAGAAGAGAAAGAAGGCGAGCATCACGGCGGCCGCGAACACCACGGTCCAGATGTCCTTGACGGCGACCACCACGTCGCCCAACTCGACGGCCCGGATGCCCCACGGGTCGCCCATGTTGAGGCGGTCGAAGCCCCACACGCCGGTGACGATCTGCTCGATGACGAAGAGCAGGCCGATCGTCACCATGATCACGGCGAAGGCGGGCTGGCCCACCATCCAGCGCAGGACAAACCGCTCGACGGCCGCGCCGACCAGCGCGCAGGCGATCATGGCGAGGGGGATGCAGAGGAAGAACGGCAGGCCCCACGTCTGGCGGAAGTTGTAGGTGAGGTAGGCGCCGAGGAGGACGAGGCCGCCTTGGGCGAAGTTGATGACGCCGGTGGCCTTGTAGATGACGACGAAGCCGAGAGCGACGAGGGCGTACAGGGCCCCCAACGCCAACCCGGCGAAGCAGAGCTGCAGAAAATTGGTCACGAAGTGACCTCGCAGCGCGAAGCCCGACCGGCTTGGCCGGGAGGGCGAAGCACCGTCGAGATCGACTCGCAACCTCTGGTTGCGAGTCGAAATTCATCCATACATGCCTTCGATGAGGTCGGAGAACTCCTTGGCGATGGCCGCCCGCTTGACCTTCTGCGTGGCCGTCAGCTCGCCTTCCTCGTGGTCGAGCTCCTTGGGGATGAGCTCGAAGCGCTTGATCGTCTCGACCTGGGCCAGCTCCTTGTTCGCCTCGTCGACCACGCCCTGCACCAGCTCGCGTACCTCGGGCTTGGCGGTGAGGTCTCGGTACGTC
>JAHWLA010000052.1 GCA_019347595.1 Actinomycetota bacterium | reverse complement strand
TCTCGTGCTCACCGATATCGAGATGCCGCGCCTCGACGGCTTCGAGCTCACCGAGACCATCCGCGGCCACGCCTCGCTGGCCACCACGCCCGTCGTCATCCTCACCTCGCGGGCCACGGCCGAGGACCGCCGCCGGGGGCTCGACGCAGGCGCCGACGGCTACATCGTCAAGAGCGCGTTCGACGAAGCGGCCCTCCTCGACGTGGTGGAGCGGCTGCTGGGGCGGGCGCCGTGACGCGCGGCCGCGCCGTGACCGTGGTGGTGGTGGAGGACTCGGCCGTGCAGCGCGCCCACCTGGTGCGGGCGCTGGAGGCCGAAGGCGACATCAAGGTGGTGGGCGAGGCGGTCGGGGGGGCGGAGGCGGTCGGCGTGGTGCAGCGCCACAAGCCCGACGTGGTGACCGTCGACCTCCAGCTCCCGGACGGCGGCGGCCACCATGCCATCGAGCAGATCATGGGCTACTCGCCCGCGCCGATCCTCGTGCTGTCGGCGTCGGTCGCCGGTCGGGAGTCGACGGCCGCGGTGGACGCCCTCGTCGCCGGCGCACTGGACGCGCTGCCCAAGCCGACGCGTTGGACGGCGGGCGCCGAAGCCGAGTTGCGCGCCCGGGTCCGCACACTGCGGGGCGCCACCGTCATCCGCCACCCGCGCGGACGACGCAAGCCGCCGGGTGCCGGCAGCCGGGCAACCAGGGCGGGGGGCTCCCGCGTGCCCGTGGTCGCGGTGGCGGCGTCGACCGGCGGGCCGCCTGCCGTCGCCAAGGTGCTGACCGGCCTGGCCGGCGTGTCGGCCGCCGTGCTCGTCGTCCAGCACCTCCATGCCGACTTCATCGACGGCTTTGTCGCCTGGATGGCGCGTGTGTCGCCGCTGTCGGTCCAGCCCGCGGTCGACGGGGCCGACCTGCGGCCCGGCGTGGTGTACGTCGCTCCCGGCGGCGCCCACCTGAAGGTCGACGCCGACGGGCGGGCGGTGCTGGACCCGCTGCCCCGCACGCTGCATCGCCCCTCGGCCGACGAGCTGTTCCGCTCGGTGGCCGCCCACCTCGGCGCCCGGGCGGTCGGCGTGCTGCTCACGGGCATGGGCGACGACGGCGCCCAGGGGCTGCTCGCCATGCGCACAGCGGGCGCGCTCACCATCGCCCAGGACGAAGCGACCAGCGCCGTCTACGGCATGCCCCGGGCGGCTGCCGCCGTCGACGCCGCCACCACGATCCTGCCCCTCGACCGGATCCCGGCGGCCGTGGCCCAGTCGGTGCGGAGGCTCCCCCGGTGACCGACCGCATCCTCGCCTCCGCCGCCCGCGTGCTCGGGCGTCGCGTCGGCCTGCGGCTCGACCCCGCCACCCAGCACCGGCTGGCACGCAGCGTGCGGGAAGCGGCCGACGCCTGCCGCCGCGACGTGGGCGAGTTCGTGGAGTCGCTGGAGCACGACCCCCACGCCCTGCAGGAGCTGCTCGACCGGGTCACCGTGCAGGAGACCTCGTTCTTCCGCGACCCCGGCCAGTTCGAAGCGCTGGCGACGCATGTGCTGCCCACACTGCGGGGGCCGGTCATGGCGTGGAGCGCGGGATGCGCCAACGGGCAGGAGGCCTACACGCTCGCCATGGTCCTGGCCGAATCGCCGGTGGCCGACTGGCGCGTGCTGGCCACCGACGTGTCGAGGCGCGCACTGGAGCGGACGCGGGCGGCGCGCTACCGGGACAAGGAGTTGCGCGGCGTCGACGCCGCCCGGCGCGAGCGGTTCTTCGTCCGCGACGGCGACGACTGGGTGGTGTCGACGGCGCTGTGCGACCGGGTGGCCACCAGCCGCCTCAACCTGGTGGGCGACGCCCTGCCCGGCGAGCCCGGGAGCTCCCACATCGTGTTCTGCCGCAACGTCCTCATCTACTTCCGCTCGCCGGACGCCGTCGACTTCCTGGAGCGGCTGGCCCGGTGGATGCCTCCCGCCGGTTACTTGTTCCTCGGCTACTCGGAATCGCTCTGGCAGGTCACCGGAGCCTTCAAGCTGGTGCGATTGGGGAACGCCTTCGTCTACCGCCCCGCCGGCGCGCCCGCACCCCCGGCCGCCGCTCGGCCCGCGCCCGCACCCGCGCCGCCCCCCGCCCGGGGCTCCATGCCCGGGCCGACGCCGCCGCCGCCGCGGCGGCCGACGACGACGACATCGTTGCCCGACCCGGCCGAACTCATGGCGCTGGGCGAGACAGCAATGGCCGCGGGCGACTACGAAGCGGCCGTGACTGCGTTCCGCAAAGTGGCCTACCTCGAACCCGACCATCCCGTTGCCCACCTCCACCTGGGGCTCACCCTGGAAGCGGCGGGCCACCCGGTGGCGGCCCGGCGCGCCTACGCCGCCGCCCGGGGCGCGGTCGACCGGTGCGACACCGCGGCGGTGGAAGCAGCACTCGAGGGTTACCGGTTCGACGAGCTCGTAGCGCTGCTCGACACCAAGCTCGGAGCCCGGGGGTGACGAAGGTGGTCCGATTCCGAACCGGGAGCGGGACGTATGCCGTGCCCGTCGAGCACGCCCGCGAGGTGCGCTCCGCCGACGGCGTGGTGCCGCTGCCGTCGCCCGGGGCCGGGGTTGCCGGGATGCTGCGGCACGGCGACGAAACGGTGCCGGTGCTCGACGTGCTGGGCGCAGGCGGGCGCCACGTCCTGGTGGTGGAGGCGGACGGTCGGGTGTTCGGCGTGGTGGCCGAGGAGGTGCTGGGCGTCGAGGCGGTGCCCCGCATCGACCCGGCGCCGAGCGGCCAGGACCACCCGCTGCTGGCCGGTGTCGTGCACGAGCGCGACGAGCTGCTGCTGGTCGCCGACGTCGACGCCCTGGCCCGGACCGTCGCCCGGTGACCAGCCCGTTGATCCTGGTGGCCGAGGACTCGGCCGTCCTGCGCGCCGTGCTGCGCCGGCAGTTGGAGGACAACGGCTTCCGCGTGGCGGAGGCCGACGACGGCGACCAGGCGCTGCGCATGGCGCGGGAGATCGCGCCCACGGTGATCCTCCTCGACATCGAGATGCCCAGGCTCGACGGGCGCGCCGTGCTCAAGGCCCTGAAGGCCGATTCCCGCATGGCCGACACGCCGGTCGTGTTCCTGACCGGCCGGCGCGACACCGACGACTTGGTGGCCGCCCTCGAGCTGGGCGCCCACGACTACCTGTGCAAGCCGTTCGAGAGCGCCGAGCTGCTGGCTCGCGTCAGCGCGGCGGCGCGGGTGAAGGCGCTGCACGACGAGCTCCACCGGCGGGCCGAGGAGATGCACCTCATGGCCCGTCTCGATCCGCTGACCGGGCTCTACAACCGGCGCCACCTCGACGAGCACCTGCGAGCCACGGCGGTCGGGTCGCGTCGCCGCATGCAGCCGCTCGCCGTGCTCGTGATCGACGTCGACGACTTCAAGTCGGTGAACGACACGCTCGGGCACGCGGCGGGCGACGAGGTGCTCTGCGAGGTGGCGCGCCGTCTGCGCCGCATCATGCGAGCCGACGACGTGGCCGGGCGGTGGGGCGGCGAGGAGTTCCTGGCCCTGCTGCCCCAGACCGACATCGACGGCGCGGGCACGGTGGCCGAGCGCATCCGCCGATCGGTGGCCGACGCCCCGGTGCGGCTGGCCGACCGCGACATCGAGGTGACGGTGAGCATCGGCTACACGTCGGGCGTGGTCGACGACGTACACGCCTTGGTCAACCGCGCCGACGCGGCGATGTACGACGCCAAGGACCAAGGCCGCAACCGCACGGCCACCCGCTGACGCCGGCACGCCCTCGGCGTCCCCGTGCGTCAGCGCACCAGCACGGCGTCGGCCCACACCGGCTTGGAGAACCCGCCGCTGCCACCGGACCGCCCCTGTTCGACGACGCGCAGGCGCAGCCGCGACCGCCCCCGCACGTCTACCACCAGCTCCGCCGTCTGCCCGACCCGCAGCACGCGCGGCTCGGCGACGTAGAGCTCGCCCTCGGCGATCACCTCGAAGCGGGCCCGGTGGTCGAGTGCGCCGCTGTCGTCGGCGAAGCCGATGGTGGCGCGTAGCTCGCGGTACGAGCGGCCGAGAAGGAAGTCGAGACTCCCCTCGGCGCCCGCGAACAGGTTGCAGTGGTACGACGGGCCAACGGCGCGGCCGTCGATGCGGACGACACCGAACTGCCACGCCGAACCGGTGGCGGTACCCGGCGCCCGGCAGTGCGCTGTGGTGTCGGCCGGCACGTCGACGCCCAGACGGGCTTCCGCCGCGGGGGCGGAGTCGCGGGCAGACGGTGGTGCCGCGGTCGGCGGCGTCCCGCCCACCGTGCGGCCGCCGCCCTCGTCGGCGAGGACGGCGAACGTCCCGATGACGGCGGCCGCCGCGCCGACGGCGGCGATGACGTGCTGCCAGCGCCACAGCGGCGGCCTGGGGTCATCGGTCGCCGTCCGTTCCTCGCTCACCGGACCAAGCGGGGGTTGCCGACGGCGATGGCGCCGAACGAGCCGGGCGACAGGACGATCCCTAGGCGCAGGACGTTGGTGACCTCGAGGTCGATTGTCTTGGTCTCGCCGAAGCGCACCTCCACCGACAGCACAGGCGGGCCGTTGTCGAGGACGATGTCGACGCGGTAGGCGGTGGACGACGACTGGTCGTCCGGGATGCCGAGGTCGCCCCGGAAGCGCCGGTAGTCGCGCCCGGCGTCGAGCTCGACCCGCCAGTCGCGGTCGACGGCGTAGCGCAGCGGCGCCATCACCAACGCCGTCGGGTACGTGGTCCCGTTGATGGAGGCTTCCTCGACGGTCGTGCGCGTGTTGCGCGTCTCGGCCACCATGTCGCGGTCGACGCTCACTTCCGGCGAGGCGGGCGCCGTCGTGGTGGTGGGAACAACGCCGTCGTCGCCGCCGGAGTTCGTGGTGCCGCCCATGCTGCACGCCACGCCGAACCACGCCGACACGACCGCCGCCACGACCGTCCGTCGCACGACACCCACCCCCTCCGTCCGATCACCCGCAGCCTATCTACGAGCGCCGCCGCTTCTCGGGTGGCGGGAGGTGTCGACGCGCCACCCCTCGGCGCGGCAACCTCGTCGGGCTCAGGGGTAGGTGTAGCGCTCCCCCGACGTGGCGACCACCGTGTACGCCGCTCCGTTGTCGCCGGGGACCTCCAGGCGGGCCGCCTGGCGCTGCTGCCCGGCACTCCAGTACGGCTGGCCGTGGGGGCACCCGGCATTGCGGGCGCCGAAGGCGTACACCCCCCCGTCGATCCCGAGCAGCCAGCCGCCGCGCTCGTCCGGCGCGTCCTTGGCGTCGACGATGGGAGCCAGCTTCACCGGGTCGTGCTGACGCAGGCCGGGCTGGGGCGGCGGCTGCTGCGCTCCGAAGAACGCATAGGTGTCGCCGTTGTCGGCGATGAGCACGGCACCGCCGCCGTCGGGGTACTGCTCGGCCACGATGGCGCGCAGGTCGACGGGGCCGACGGCGAACGGCACGGCGGCGGCGTCGTACTCCGGCCGGCCGAACACCGTCCGCGTGCCCCGCCACTTCCGGCGCAGCGACACGACGGAACCGCCCGTGCGCGACCCGGCGGCGTTGCTGTTGCCCTCCACCGTCACGATCCAGTCGCCGTCGACGGTCTTCACGAAGCCGGTGTGCGCATAGCGCTTCTTCGACGGGAAGTAGAGGTAGAACACGTCGCCCGGCTTGGGCTCGGCGAACAGCCGGCCCGCCTTCTTGAAGTGGTTGACCCCCGTGGGGCAGTAGGCGATCTTGCCGATCCCCTCCCCCATCTCGTCGAGGATCTTGCTGAGGAAGGCGTGGCACCAGGGCTGGAACTGGCAGCCGGCCCACGCCCCGAACGGCGTCTCGTTGTTCTTGGGCCCCTCTGTGTAGCCGAGGTGTGTGGCGGCTCGGGCCAGGGTGTCGGCTGCAGTGGCCATCAGAAGGTCGCCTCCTCGACGTCGCCCTCGGGCCCGCCGTCCTCCTCGAACGCCGCGTTGTCGGTGGCGTCCGGCTCCCCGTCGAGGTCGAGGTTCTCTGTCTCGGGCGGCAAGTCGGTCATACCGGGACGGTACGCGGAACGGCCGGCGCCCGCTACCTCCGAACGGATGAAATTGGTGTCACCCGCCCGCCCGCCCGTTCTGGTCGGCCGGCCGCGCTACGCCGTCAGACGGGGACGAGCTCGTCCTCGCCCGTCTCGTCGTCCTCCACCAGCACGTAGCCGCACAGTTCGGCCAGCAGCCGGTGCCCCTCGTCGGGACCGGTGGCGATGAGCTCGTCGTCGGCCCGCAGCACCACGTCGAGCCGGGGCCGGTAGACGTAGCGCCCGCCCCGCCGGATGGCCAGCAGGTAAAAGCCCGTCTCGGTCTCCAGCGCCAGCGCGCGCAGCGAGCGCCCCTCGGCCGGCGACCCGACCCGCACGGGCATGCGCACGACCACCTCGTCGGCGTCGCCCAACGCCAGGGCCAGGATGGGGTGCAGCTCCTCGCGCTGCTCGATGAGCCACACCATCTGCTGGGCGGCGTCGCCGATCTCCTCGGCCGCCTGCCCCAGGTGGAGCAGCCCCCGCAACGGCGAGGGGTCGAGCTGCTCCGAGGCCGAGCGCAGCACCCACACCTCCAGCCGCTCCTTCATGTCGTCGAGCCGGTCCTCCAGGTGGTTGACCTCGGCGGCCAGGCCGTGGTCGCGCATGACCAGGGCCGAGTAGGCCAGGCCCACTGCCACCTCGGAGACGTTCTTCATCTCCACCAGCACGTCGACGGCGCGGTCGAGGTCGGACAGCGCGGCGTCCTCGGGGGGCGTGGGCGGCTCGTACTCGGGCGCCCCGGCCAACCGGCGCAGCTCGGGGATGCCCGCGGGCGCCCCCTGGAGGAAGAGCACGTCGCCGGGCAGCACGATGTCGTCGCCCGACACCTCGGTGACCCAGTCGCGCTCGCGCCGCACGGCCACCACCGACATGCCGACCTCGGTGGGCAGCTCCAGGTCGCCGAGCGCCCGGTGCGCCATGTCGGAGCCCTCTCGCACCCGCACCCGGTGCGACACCTCCTCGGCGCCGGCCAGGTCGGCCACCAGCGCCCGCGGAATGCCGAGCCGCCGGGTCACGATGCGCGAGATGTCGACCGCCGCGTTGCCCATGCGCTCGATGGCGCTCACCACCTGGAGCACCGAGGCCATGGAGTCGGCGTCGCGGGGCGAGCGGGCCGCCATCACGCAGATGGCGCGCATCTCGTGGACGAGCGAGTTGAGGCGCTCCTCCAGCGCGCCCACCTCTTCGGCCATGTCGTTGTCACCGAAGTAGAGGGCGGCGTAGCCGAGGTCGATCATGAGCTCGGAGGTGTCCTTCGCCTCCGAGAGCATGGTCTTGAGATTTCGCGGTCGGTCGTCCATGGCGAGGCGCTTCCAGTCTACGGGCTGATGCCCACCACGACGATGGCGAGGATGAGCGCGAACGCTCCCAGGAGGTCCATCGACGAGGTGACCATGGGAATGCCGTGGTTGTCGGGGTCGAGGCCGAGGCGGTAGGTGGCGATGGCGCCGTAGTAGGCGATGAGGACGGCGAAGCACGTGGCCACCAGCCCGCCGAGCAGCGAGACGGCCACCATCCGCCAGGCGCCGGGCGACTCCAGCCCGATGAGGGCGGACGCCACGTGGGCCGACAGCGCCACCAGTACGAACACGGGCACGGCGAAGGCGAAGATCATCGCCGTGTCGCGCCGGGCGGGGCGCTGGGGCACGGCCACCGGGTCGATGACGCCGAGGTGGAGCTTCGACGACAGGCGCGCCGACAGGATGCCGCCGAGGGCGCCCGAGTCCTCCAGGAACGGCGGCACCAGCACGAGCAGGGCCGGGAACGCCAGGAACGAGTCGAGCCGCTTCTCGATGGTCAGCCCGGCCACCACGTCGACGGTGCCCGCCACGAGGAGGACGGGCAGCGACTCCTGGAGGATGCGGCGGACGAGCGGCAGCCCCGAGCGGAAGGCGGCGACGAGCACCACGGCCGACACGATCGTCAGGACCACGGCCAGCGACGGCGTGAACCCGCCCAGCCGCACCAGGTAGGTGGCGAGGAACAGCGACGGGAGCGTGACCACGTCGCCCGCCGCGGTCACCAGCGGGGCGGCGACCGTGTCCATGTCCCAGCCGAAGCGCACGGACCCGGCCGCCACGCCGAGGGTGATGAGCAGGACGATCGCCGACGACAGCGCCCCGCCCACGACCGAGATGACGACGAAGTCGCCTACCGAGATGGTGTCGGCCAGGCCGAAGCCGACGGCCACGACCTTGGCCAGCACGCCGAGCGCCACCGAGATCGACAGGGTGAGCGCCAGCGACGCCAGGACGTTCTGGCCTACCACGGTGTCGCGTCGGCGCGACAGGCGGAAGGTCCCTGCGTGGATCGACGTGCCGAGCCGGCTGCCGAGCGCCCCGAAGATATTGCCCCGCATGCCGATGGCGGCGGGCACCAGGACGAGGAGACCGGGCAGCGTCTCCAGCGTGTGGGTGATGGCGCCGAGCGTCAGCCCGGCGAGGAGGTCACCGGCCGAGGAGACGAGGAGCGCGACGAGGCCCTGCCGGGCGCCCGCGGCGTCCGGTCCCAACAGGGCGCGCATGCGCGCCCCGACCCCTGCGGTCGGGATACGCATGGGTACTCGGAGGCTCCGACGTGCGCGTCATCGCCCGTGATCGTAGGCCGACCCTCAGACGAGGTCCGCTATCTCCCGGGCCAGGTCGACGTCGGCGGCGGTGACCCCGCCCGCCGAGTGCGACCACTGGGTGAGGGTGACTTCGTTCCAGTGGATGGCGATGTCGGGGTGGTGGTTGCGGCGCTCGGCGACGTCGGCGACGGCGTTCACGAAGGCCATCGCCTCGGCGAAATCGCCGCGGCGCACCACGAGCACCAGCCGCCCGTCGCGGACCTCCCACGGCGTTGCCGCCACCGCCTCCCGCACCTGTTGCTCATCGAGGTGGTCCATGCCAGGACCGTAGCGCCTGTGCAGCCGTCTGCTACCTTCCCGTCCGGTTGAGCAAGCAGCCGATGCGCGATGCGCCGGCTGCCGTCGCTCCCGAGCCGGCCCCGTCGACGCGAGCAGTGCACTCGATGTCGGAGAGGTTGCCGGTGGACCAGCCGCACGAGCTGATCGAGCAGTTCTCGGCTCTGGCGAACACCTTGCGGGCGGAGGAGACGTTGGAGACCATCCTCCGTCACGTGGCGGAGTCGGCGGAAAGCACGATCACCGGATGCCATGGCGTGGGCGTCTCCGTCGCCTCCGACGAGCGCGTGTCGACCGTCACCGCCACCGGCGAGTTCGCCCAGCGCCTCGACGGCGTGCAGTACGTCGCCGGCGACGGCCCCTGCCTGACCGCCATCCGTGAGCGAACAACGGTCCGGGTCGACGACGCCCCCGCCGACGACCGCTGGCCCTCCTTTGCCGAGGCGGCGTCACGCGAGGGGCTGCGCGCCGTGCTGTCGCTCCCGCTCGTGGGCCACGACGGCGTGGTCGGTTCGCTCAACCTCTACTCCCGCACGGCGCCCTTCGGCGAGGCCGACGAGCGCATCGGCGGGCTGTTCGCCCTCCAGGCCGCCCTCGGGTTGACGAACATGGAAGCCCACCAGCAGACGAAGGCGATCGTCGAACAGCTCACCCAGGCGCTCGAGTCGCGTGACGTGATCGGCCAGGCCAAGGGGATCATCATGGCCCGCGAGCGGTGCACGGGCGACGAGGCGTTCGACATCCTGCGCCGGGCTTCGCAGCGGATGAACACCAAGCTGCGCGACGTCGCCGAACAGATCGTGCGATCGGTCTCCGAGACCACCGAGGAGCCGAAGCGATGACACTCGCTGACAACAGCGCCGTCGACGACGTGGTCGACGGGCTGCGTCGAGTGACCGACCTCGCCGTGCACAGCCTGGCTGCCTGCGACGGCGCGTCCGTCTCCCTCGTCGGCGACGACGGCGGGCTGACGACGGCGGCGGCGACCGGCGCCTCCATCGAGGAGGTGCGGGCATGGCAGGACGGGCTCGGCGCCGGACCGGCTGCCGTCGCCGTGCGCACGGGCATCGCCCAGCACTCCGACTCCCTGGCCGGCCGAGATCGGTGGGCCGGCGGGCTCGCCATCCCTGTCTGGGTCGACCGCGTCGCGGTCGCCGCTCTCAGCCTCTACTCCCGGCAGCCGGGCGGCCTCGACGCCGAGTACCGCGGCCGCGCCGACGTGTTCGCCGAGCTGGCTTCGCTGGTCATCGCCAACGCCCGCCTGGCCGCCGTGGGCCGCCGAGTGCGCGACGAGCTCTACGCCCACCTCGCCGACGGCGCCGACGTGGTCGCCCAGGCCTGCGGCGTCCTCATGGCCCGGCGACGGCTCGACGCCGCCGCCGCGGGCGAGATGTTGGAGGCCGATGCCCGACGCCACGGCCGCACGGCGGCCGAGGAGGCAGCATCGGTGGTGGCATCGGTCGCGGCGACGGCCTGCTGAACGTCGTCGGCGAGCGGCGTCGCCTGCTCAGCCGGCGCCGACGGCCGCGCCCGCCCAACGGCGGAGCTGATCCAGGCTGCGGGCCAGCAGCCTCGACACCTGCATCTGGCTGAGGCCGACCTCGCACGCGATCTCCGACTGCGTCATCTCGTGGACGAAGCGCAGCGTGACAATCCGCTGCTCGCGCGCGGGCAGGCGGGCGATCAGCGAGCGCAGCGCCTGGCGGTCCTCGGCAGCCGACATCCCCGGGTCCGCCGCGCCCACGACCACCGTGTCGAGGCCGTCGTCGTTGCGGACGGGGGCGTCGAGCGAGACCAGCCGGTAGGCGTGGCGCACCTCGACGGCCTCCACCACGTCGTCCAGCGACAGGCCGGTGTGTCCGGCGATCTCCACGAACGTGGGCGAGCGCCGCAGCTCGTGGGAGAGCTCGTCGACGGCGGCGGACACGGCGAGGTAGGAGTCCTGGAGCCGCCGCGGCACGCGGAGGCGCCACGAGTGGTCGCGGTAGTAGCGCTTGATCTCGCCCCGCACCGTCGCCCACGCGAACGTGGAGAACTCCACGCCGCGGTCGGGGTCGAAGCGGTCGAGCCCGCGCAGCACGGCGATCTGCACCACCTGCTCCAGGTCCTCGCGCTCCTCGGGGCGCCGCGAGAAACGGCTGACCATGGAGTGGACGAGGCCTTGGTACTGCGCCAGCAAGGCGTCGCGGGCGAGCGGGTCGTGCGTGGCGCGAAAGTGCGCGTGCAGCTCGTGGAGCCGCCGTCTCGACACCGCCGCCGGAGGTGTCGTGATGCTCATGCCGTTGGTTCGCTCGGCATCGGACCTCGCCGTTGGGTCGTCGCATCGGTCGCCGCCCGACGGCGACGTGCGCCGACGGGGACGGGCGCGGCTGGTGGCTCAACCAGGTGCAAGCGTACCGCGAGCAGTCCCGAGGGAAACCGTGCCCGTCATCGGCGTCCGAATCCCTCGAAGAGAATTCCCTTTACGTCGTTTGACCGGCCGATCCATACGGGTAGCGCCGGGCACACATGCGCATCTTGGGAATCAACGCGGCCTTCCACGACCCGGCCGCGGCACTGGTCGTGGACGGCATCGTCGTCGCAGCAGCGGAAGAGGAACGGTTCAGCCGGCGCAAGCACGGCAAGCGACCCGTGCCGTTCTCCACGTGGGAGCTCCCGGAGTTCTCCGCCGCCTGGTGCCTGGCCGAGGCGGGCCTCACGCCCGAGGACCTCGACGCCGTCGCCTACTCCTACGACCCCGCCCTGGCGCCGCCGCCCGGCGACCTGACCGTTGACGGCTGGGAGGGGCTGCGCACCCTGTACGCCCAGCGTGCGCCCCGTTTCCTGGCGACGGCGCTCCCCGGCCTCGACCCGGCGTGCGTGCAGTTCGTGCCCCATCACGTGGCCCACGCGGGCTCGGCCCACCTGGCCGCCCCCTTCCCCGCCTCCAGCGTGCTGGTGCTCGACGGCCGCGGCGAGGCCACGTCCCACCTGTCGGGCCGCTCCGATGGTGGCGACCTCGAGGTGCTGGCCGCCCAGCCCCTGCCCCACTCGCTCGGCCTCATGTACGAGGAGGTCACCGACCACCTCGGGTTCCTGCGCTCGTCCGACGAATACAAGGTCATGGCGTTGGCCGCCTATGGCGAGCCCGCGTTCCTGCCGGACTTCCGCACATTGGTGCGGGCCGGCGACGACGGCGGCTTCACGGTCGAGGACATCGACTGGGGCACATTTACCAAAAAGGTGGCTCACGGCGACGCCTGGACGCCGGAGCACGCGAACCTGGCGGCGTCCGTCCAGGCCCGGTTGGAAGAGGTGATCCTCGACCTGGCCCGCTGGCTGCACGCCCGCACCGGCGACCGCGTCGTCACCATGGCGGGCGGGGTGGCGCTGAACTGCGTGGCGAACTCCCGCCTGGCCGCCGAGGGGCCGTTCGACCACGTGTGGGTGCAGCCCGCCGCCGGCGACGCGGGCACCGCGCTCGGGGCGGCGATGTACCTCGCCCACCGCATGGGCGACACGGTGTCCCCCATGCCGGGGGCCGACCTCGGCCGCGGGTTTTCCGACGACGAGATCGAGGCGTGGCTGGTGACCGCGCAGGTCGCCTACGAGCGCCCGGCGGACGTGGCCGAGGCGGCGGCCGAGGTGCTGGCCGACGACGGCATCGTCGCCTGGTTCGACGGCCGCAGTGAATACGGGCCGCGGGCGCTCGGGCGCCGCAGCCTGCTGGCGCACCCCGGCCACGCCCGCAACCTCGAACGGCTGAACGACGTCAAGGGGCGCGAGCAGTTCCGCCCGGTGGCGCCCATGGTCCTGGCCGACCGCTTCCATGAGGTGTTCCAGGGGCCGTTCCCCAGCCCGTACATGCTGTTCACCCACCAGGTGCGGCCCGAGTGGATGGAGCGCATCCCAGCCGTGGTGCACGTCGACGGCAGCGCGCGCGTGCAGACGGTCGACCCCGAGGCGGAGCCGAAGGTGGCCCGCATGCTGGCCGCCTTCGAGATCGGAAGA
>JAHWLA010000051.1 GCA_019347595.1 Actinomycetota bacterium | reverse complement strand
GCGCAGTGGTGGCCCGCTCGCACGCACACCGCGTGCTGGTCGAGCACCTGTGAGATGTCGTGCGGGTGGATGCCCCGGAAGGCGAAACTGAGCACGCCGCCGCGGCCCGCGGGCTCGGACGGGCCGTAAATGGTGATGTCGTCGCCGTAGCGCCCCTTGAGCGAGCGCATGGCGTAGGCCGTCAGTTCGATCTCGTGCTCGCGCACGGCCTCCATGCCCAGCGCGCTGAGGTAGTCGATCGCCGCGCCCAGCCCGATGACCTCGGCGATGGGCGGCGTGCCCGCCTCGAACTTCCACGGGATGTCGTTGGGCACGAAACCGTCGAGACGGACGTCGCGGATCATGTCGCCGCCGCCGAGGAACGGCGGCATGGCCTCCAGCAACTCGGTGCGCGCCCACAGCACGCCGATGCCGGTGGGGCCGAGCATCTTGTGGCCGGTGAAGGCGAAGAAGTCGGCGCCCAGCTCGTGCACCTCGGTGCGCATGTGGGGGACGTACTGGCTGCCGTCGACGCACACCAGGGCGCCCACTGCGTGCGCGGCGTCGGCGATGCGCCGTACGGGGGGGATGGTGCCGAGCACGTTCGACAGGCCGGTGATGCTGACGAGCTTCACGCCGTCGACCAGCCGGTCGAGGTCGGTGAGGTCGAGGTTGCCGTCGTCGGCCATGGGCAGGTAGCGCAGCTCGATGCCGAGCTCGGCCTTGAGCATGAGCCAGGGCACGAGGTTGGCGTGGTGCTCGATCTCGCTGAGGAGCACGGCGTCGCCCGCCCGCAGGTTGGTTCGACCCCACGAGTGCGACACCAGGTTGATGGCCTCGGTGGCGTTCTTGGTGAAGACGATCTCCCGCTCCTCGGTCGCTCCGATGAAGCGGGCGATCTTGCGGCGGGTGCCCTCGTAGAGCTGGGTGGCCTCCTCCGCCATGGTGTAGACGCCGCGGTGCACGTTGGCGTGGGTCGTCTCGTAGTACTGCCGCATGGCGTCGATGACCGACGACGGCTTCTGCGAGGACGCAGCGGAGTCGAGGTAGACGACCCGCTTGCCGTGCACTTCCCGGTCGAGGATCGGGAAGTCCTTCTTGACGAGCTCGGTGTCGATCACCGCCATGCGTCGTACCCCTCTTCCTCCAGTTTGCGGGCCAGCTCGGGGCCGCCGCTGTCGACGATGCGGCCGTCCATCAGGATGTGCACCCGATCGGGCGTGAGCTCGTCGAGGATGCGCTGGTAGTGGGTGATGAGGAGCACGCCCAACTGCGGCCGCTCGCTGCGGACCTGCTGCACGCCCCGGGCCACGACGCGCAGTGCGTCGATGTCGAGCCCGGAGTCGGTCTCGTCGAGCACCGCCATGTCGGGTTCGAGGATCGCCATCTGGAGGATCTCGTTGCGCTTCTTCTCCCCGCCGGAGAATCCCTCGTTGAGGTAGCGGTCGCCGAAGCTGGGGTCCATCTCCAGCTTCTTCATCCACTCCAGGATCGCCATGCGGGTCTCCAGGACCGAGAGGTCGTCCATGCCCTTACGGGCGCCCAGGGCTTGGCGCAGGAACTGCACCACGGGGACGCCCGGGATCTCCTCGGGGTACTGGAAGGCCAGGAACAGGCCCGCCTTGCCCCGCACGTCGGTGGGCCAGTCGGTGATGTCCTCGCCCTTGAACAGGACGCGGCCCGCCGTGACCTGGTAGTCGGGGTTGCCGAGGAGCGTGTTGGCCAGCGTCGACTTGCCCGAGCCGTTGGGGCCCATGAGGGCGTGTACCTCGCCGGGCAGCACGGTCAAGTCGACGCCCTTGAGAATCTCGCTTCCCTCGACCTCGACGTGGAGGCCCTCGATCCGGAACACGGGCGTCGTCACACCGACAGTGTATTTCCACTACCGACGTAGGAGAAATTTTCGCCCAGCCACGCCGTTCTCGTTGCGGAAGTGCGCACGGGGGTGCGCACTTCCGCAACGAGAACGAGAAGGGGCGGCGGACGGCCTAAGGTGCGGCGCCAGTGGCGGATCCGTGGACGTTCGCAGGGGAGAGCGCGCCGCTCGGGCAACCGGGCGGCACCGTGACGTTGGTCGAGGGATCGGCCTTCGCCATCTCCAGCCGCTCGGGCGACGTCGAGCGCGGCTCGGCGCAGGGCCTGTTCTTTCGTGACACCCGCTTCCTCTCGCGCCTGGAGCTGCGGGTGAACGGGGGCCTCCCCGAGGGCCTGGCCGCCGAGACGCCCGAGCCGTTCTCCGCCGTGTTCGTGTCCCGGTCCCGGCCCCGGCCCGGCCACGCCGACAGCACGCTGATGGTCTTCCGTTACCGCTACATCGGCCGCGGCATGCGGGAGGACATCGTCGTCCGCAACTTCGGCGACGAGCCCGCGTTCTGCTCGCTGGAACTGGTGGTGGAGGCCGATTTCGCCGACCTGTTCGAGGTGAAGGAGGGGCGCACGCCGATCGTCGGCGCCCACACCAGCGAGATCACCGACGGCCGGTTCGTCTTCGGCTACCGCTACGGCTCGGTCCGCCGAGGCGCTCGCGTGCAGTTCAGCGAGCCCGCGCAATTGAGCGAGAACCTGGCCGTGTTCGAGATCATCGTGCCCCCTTCGGGGTCGTGGTCCACGTGCGTGCAGCTCAGCCCGGTGATCGACGGCGAGGAGATCGAGCCCCGCTACCGGTGCGGCGAGCCGGTGGAGCGGGCCACGCCGGTCGAGCGCCTGGCCAAGTGGCGGCGGCAGGTCCCGCTTGTCGACACCGACCACGACGGCCTGCGCTCGGTCACGGCCCGTAGCGCCGAGGATCTCGGCGCCCTCCGCATCTTCGACCCGGACTACCCGGAGCGGGCCGTGATCGCCGCGGGCGCGCCGTGGTTCATGACGCTGTTCGGGCGCGACTCGATCATCACCGCGTGGATGGCCCTGCTGGTCGACCCCGAGCTCGCCCTCGGCGTCCTCCAGACCCTGGCCCGCTTCCAGGGCGAGACCGTCGACCCCCGCAACGACGAGGAGCCGGGCCGAATCCTCCACGAGATGCGCTTCGGCGATGCCGCGTCGCTGTCGCTCGGCGGCGGGCGGGTCTACTACGGCACCGCGGACGCCACGCCGCTGTTCGTCATGCTGCTCGGCGAGCTGCGGCGGTGGGGGTTGGCCACCGAAGCCGTCGACCGGCTCCAGCCCCATGCCGAGCGGGCGATGGCCTGGATCGAGGAGTACGGCGACCGCGACGGCGACGGCTACGTCGAGTACCAGCGGGCCAACGACCGCGGCCTCTACAACCAGGGCTGGAAGGACTCGTGGGACGGCATCCGCTTCGCCAACGGCGACATCGCCCGGACGCCGATCGCCCTGTGCGAGGTGCAGGCGTACGTCTACGGCGCCTACCTGGCCCGGGCCCACTTCGCCAACGAGAACGGCGATGCGGCGACCGCCGAGCGGTTCCGCACCAAGGCGGCCGACCTGAAGCGGGCGTTCAACCGCGACTTCTGGCTCGACGACAAGGGCTGGTTCGCCGTGGGGCTCGACGGCGACAAGCGGCCCATCGACTCGCTCACCTCCAACATGGGGCATTGCCTCTGGACGGGGATCGTCGACGCCGACAAGGCGCCGCTGGTGGCCGAGCGGCTGTTGTCGCCGGAGATGTTCAGCGGCTGGGGCATCCGCACCCTCGCTACGTCCATGCGCGGCTACAACCCCATCAGCTACCACTGCGGGTCGGTGTGGCCGCACGACAACGCCATCGTGGCGGCCGGGCTCATGCGCTACGGCTTTGTGGACGAGGCGCAGCGGGTCGTCATGGCCATGCTCGACGCCGCCCAGAGCCAGGGCGGCCGGCTGCCGGAGCTGTTCAGCGGCCTCGACCGCACCGAGTTCCCGTCGGTGGTGAGCTACCCGACGTCGTGCTCGCCCCAGGCGTGGGCCGCCGCCTCGCCCCTGCTGTTCCTGCGCACGCTCCTGCGCCTTGACCCGTGGGTCCCGCACGGCAAGGTGTGGCTGGCGCCTGCGCTGCCCGACTCGATCGGCTCGCTGCGCGTCGACCGCATCCCGCTCGCCGGCCGGCGGGTCACGGTCGAGGTTTCCGACGACAACGTAAAGGTGGAAGGGTTGCCTCCCGAGCTCGAACTGATATCTGTCCCGCGTGACCCCATGACGGCGTCATGACCACCCTCGCCGCCGACGACATCACGTGGGACCTCGCCGACCTCCTCGACGGCGGTGACGAAGACGCGGTCGACCGCTTCCTCGACGACGCCGACCGTCGGGCCGACGAGCTGGCGAAGCACCGCGGCGCCGTGGCGGCGTTCTCCGGCGACGCCCTCGTGGCCTTCGTGCAGGACCTGGCGACGGTCCACGAGCTGGTGGAGCGGGCCGGGTCGTACGCCTATCTGCGCTTCGCCGCCGACACCAACGACCCGGCCAACGGCGCCCGGTTGCAGAAGGTGCAAGAGCGGTCGACGGCCGTCAGCACCAAGCTGATCTTCTTCGACCTGGAGTGGGCCGCGCTGCCCGACGAGCAGGCGGACGCGCTGCAGGACACCCCGGGGCTCGAGTTCGCCCGCCACCACCTGGCCAACGCCCGCCGCTACCGCGCGCACCTGTTGAGCGAGCCCGAGGAGCGCATCCTCGCGGAGAAGCACGTGACGGGCTCGGCCGCCTGGGCGCGGCTCTTCGGTGAGCTCATCTCGGCCTTGGAGGTGACGCTCGACGGCGAGACGGTCGGGCTGGAGGAGGCGCTCAGCCGGCTCAACTCGCCCGACCGGGCCGTGCGCCAGGCGGCCGCGGCCGCCATCACGGCCGGGTTGGCGCCCGGGCTGCGCACCCGCGCCTTCGTCTACAACACGCTGTTGCTCGACAAAGCCGTCGACGACCGGCTCCGGCACTACGACCACTGGCTGGCGTCCCGCAATCTGGCCAACGAGGCCAGCGACGAGTCGGTGGAGGCGCTCGTCTCCGCCGTGCGCGGTCGCTACGACCTGCCCCAGCGGTGGTACGCGCTCAAGGCGCGGTTGCTCGGCGTCGAGCGGCTGGCCGACTACGACCGCATGGCCTCGGTGGTCGGGGAGGACGAGCGTGTCGAGTGGGACGACGCCCGCACGATCGTCCTCGACTCGTACGCCTCGTTCTCGCCGGAGCTGGCCTCCATCGCCGGCCAGTTCTTCGAGCGCCGCTGGATCGACGCCCCGGCCCGGCTGGGTAAGCAGCCGGGCGCCTTCTGCATGTACACGGTGCCGTCGGTGCACCCCTACGTGATGCTCAACTGGACGTCACGGCGCTCGGATGTGCTGGTGCTGGCCCACGAGCTGGGCCACGGCCTGCACGCCTACCTGTCGCGGGAGCAAGGCGTGTTCCACCAGGGCACGCCGCTGACGCTGGCCGAGACGGCCTCGGTGTTCGGCGAGACGGTGACGTTCGGACGGCTGCTGGAGGCGGCGTCCACGGCCGAGTCGCGGCTGGGGCTGCTGGCGCAGTCGATCGAGGGAGCCATTGCCACCGTCTTCCGCCAGACGGCGCTGAACCGCTTCGAGCACCTGGCCCACACCGCTCGGCGGTCCGAGGGCGAGCTGTCGGTGGAGCGCATCGGCGAGCTGTGGGCGACCAGCCAGCGGGAGCTCTTCGGCCACGCCGTCGAGGTCACCGACGACTACAAGTCGTGGTGGTCGTACATCCCGCACTTCATCCACACGCCGGGCTACGTCTACGCCTACTCGTACGGGCAGTTGCTGGCGCTGTCGGTGTACCGGCAGTACGAGGAGCAGGGGTCCGACTTCGTGCCGCGGTACCTGCACCTGCTGCGCAGCGGCGGGTCGATGCCGCCCGAGGAACTGGGCCGCATCGTGGGGTGCGACCTGGCCGACCCCGGCTTCTGGGACGGCGGCCTGGCCATCGTGGAGGAGCAGTTGAACGCGGCGGAGACCGCCGCCTTCGAAGCCGGCCGCCTCTAACGCTGCGAAGTGTGCGGAGTTGGGGCCGCCTGAGCGCCCCAACTCCGCACAGTTCGGCGTATCGTTGGGCATGCAGCAGCCGTGGGAGACACGCCACAGCCCGTACACCGTCGAAGGAAAGATCGAGGGCTTCGGGCGGCTGGCGGACGGGATCAACCAGCGGCGCAAGCGGCGCCGCGGCGGACGCTCGGCCGGCATGCAGGCGGTGGTCTACCTCCTGCTGGCCAGCCTGGTGGCGGGCGTGCTCGCCACACTGATCACGCTGTTCTTCAAACTGTCGTAGCCGTCAGTCGGAGCGCGTCAGTCGTTGTCGCGCAGGTCCTCTTTCCACGTACGGAAGCGCTCGTGGGCGACGCCGCTGGGGCCGACGCCCGTCTCGTGGAAGGTGAACTGCCGGGCCAGGTCGTCGGGGTCGAAGGCGAAATAGGTTGTGTCGCCACCGCGCGACGGCCCCGTCCGCCACAGCAGCCAGCGCCCGATACGGCGCCGGTAGATCGCATCGGCGGGAAGCGACGGCGGCCGCTCGTCCCATGCCGCCGCGGTGATCTCCCGGTCCCGCACCGGCGGGGCGGGCCGGTCGGCGGGACGGAGCACCGTCACCAGCCCCGGTCGACCCACTCCGGGAGTTGCGGCCGCTCGGCCGCGCTGGGGGTGTCGTCGCCGTGACGCGGCTTGACGATCGTCTCAGGCGGCAGCGTGAACAGCTTCTCGTCGATGGAGCGGATGATCGTGGGGAAGTCGCCCCCGGGAAACTTGGTAGCCCCCGGCCCGCCGGGGAACAGCGTGTCGCCGCTCAGCAGCACCGGCGTGCCCTCGATGAGGAAGCACATCGAGCCCGGCGTGTGGCCGGGGGTGGCGATGGTGCGCAGGCGCAGGCGGCCGACCTCGATGACGGAGTCGTCCTCCAGCACGAAGTCGTAGGCATCGAGCTGGTCGCTGTCGGCGTCGGTGATGCCGACCTCGTAGCCCGCGTCGCGGACGGCGGGGACGGCCTGGATGTGGTCCCAGTGGCCGTGCGTTTCCAGCACCCGGCGGACGTCGAGCCGGCGGCACAGCTCGAGCAGCTTCTCGTGCTCGTTGGCGGCGTCGATGAGGACGGCCTCGCCGGTCTCCTTGCAGCGGACCACGAAGACGTTGTTGTCGACCGGTCCTACCACCAGCTTGTGGATCTCGACGTCGGAGCTCGCGAAGTGCAACTTGACCGCCCGGTCTAGTAAAACTGGCAGGCCGCCGTCCGGCCCGATTCAAAGGGGAACCTAGCCGTGAACTTCGCCTTCAGCGAGGAGCAGGAAGAGCTCCGCAAGTCCGTCCGTCGTTTCCTGGAGGACAAGTCCCCGAGCACCGAGGTGCGCCGGCTCATGGAGACCACCGAGGGCTACGACGCCGCCGTTTGGGACCAGATGGCCAACCAGCTCGGGCTCCAGGGCCTCGCCATCCCCGAGGAGTTCGGCGGGTCGGGCTACGGCTACGTCGAGTTGATCGTGGTGCTGGAGGAGATGGGCCGGGCGCTGCTGTGCGCGCCGTACTTCTCGACCATTGCCCTGGCGGCCAACGCCTTGCTGGCGTCGGGCGACGATGCCGCCAAGAAGGAGTTCCTGCCGGGCATCGCCAGCGGCGAGACGATCGCCACCGTGGCGCTCACCGAGGACAGCGGGCGCTGGGACGAGGCGGGGATCACGGCGACGGCGAACAAGGCGGGCGACGGCTACACGCTCGACGGCACAAAGTCGTTCGTGCTCGACGGGCACACGGCGTCGTTGATCCTCGTGGCGGCCCGGACGGGGGCGGGGATCGGACTGTTCGCGGTCGACGGTGGCGCGGCCGGCCTCACGCGCACGCCGCTGTCGACCATGGACCAGACCCGCAAGCAGGCCCGCCTGGAGCTGTCGGGCGTGCCCGCCCGCCTTGTCGGCGGCGAGGGCGACGGCTGGCGCATCCTGGGCAAGACGCTCGACCTGGCGGCGATCGCACTGGCGGCCGAGCAGGTCGGCGGAGCGCAGCTCTGCCTGGAGATGGCGGTGCAGTACGCCAAGGACCGGGTCCAGTTCGGCCGCCCCATCGGCTCGTTCCAGGCCATCAAGCACAAGTGCGCCGACATGCTGCTCGAGGTCGAGTCGGCCAAGTCGGCGGCGTACTACGCAGGGTGGGCGGCGGCCGAGGACAACGACGAGGTGCCGGTCGTCGCCTCGTTGGCCAAGGCCTACTGCTCGGACGCCTACTTCCACGCCGCGGCCGAGAACATCCAGATCCACGGCGGCATCGGCTTCACCTGGGAGCACGACGCCCACCTGTACTTCAAGCGGGCCAAGAGCTCGGAGCTGCTCTTCGGCGACCCGGCCTACCACCGGGAACTGCTGGCCCAGCGCATCGGCCTGTAACTCGCGTCCCCGAGTACATAGCGTGCGGAATCCGTACGCTATGTACTCGGGACGATCAGTGGCCGCACTCCTCGCGCTCGATGGCCGCCAGTTGTTCCACTCTCGGGACGTGGCGGCCGCCGTCGAACGGCGTCGACAGGAAGGCGTCGACGACCGCCAGCGCCACCGTCTCGCCCAGCACGCGCCCGCCCAACGACAGCACGTTGGCGTCGTTGTGCTGCCGGGCCAGCCGCGCCATGAGCTCGTCCTGGCACAGCGCCGCCCGCGCCCCGTGCACCTTGTTGGCCGCAATCTGCTCGCCTTGGCCGCTGCCCCCCAGCACGATCCCGAAGTCGGCCTCGCGCCGCACCACCGCCCGGGCCGCCGCCGCACAGAACGCCGGGTAGTCGACGGGCGACTCGCTGTCGGTCCCGAAGTCGACGACGTCGTGGCCGCCCTCCCGCAGGTGGGCAGCCACCGCCGTCTTCATGCGGAATCCGGCGTGGTCGGAGGCAATGGCGATCCGCATGGGCGGCGAGGGTAGCCTCGGGCCTGCCATGGCCGCCGTCTACATCGCCGTCGCCGTGGGCCTCGTCTTCGCCATCGCCGCCGTCGTCATCGGACGAGAAGCCCGCCGCCTCGACGCCGTCCCCCCGCGCCCCGTCTTCGACCTCGACGAGGCGGTCGACTGGGTGGCCGAGCACCTGCCCTTCGAGGTCAGCGCCGTCCTCAGCCACGACGACGTGCGCCGCATCATCGACCTCAACCTCGAGTTCTTCCGGATGAAGGCCACCTCCGGCAACGGCCACGCCCCCGCCAGCGAGGGCCCCGTCGTGGTCGGCGGGGCGGAGACGGTCGAGTACGTGCTGCGGCGGGCGGCCGCCCTGGGCGAGACGTACACCGCCCCCCAGGTCCACGCCGTGCTCGACGCCCAGATGACGTACCTCGAAGCCATCGGCGCCATCGGCCCCGAAGCGCCGCCCGACGCCTTGTAGCGGCGCGGAAATGCGCGCGATTGCCCCGGCTGCTGTGCTTTCATGGAGCCACCAGAGAAAGGAGGTGGTCCAACTGAGTAGTGATAGTTGCGGGACCCTGGAGGTGGCTGGCCGCTAGGCGGCTTGCTGGACCACCTGGAGAGTCCAAGCCAGGCACCCCTCGAATCGCCCAGTCGGAAACCGGTCCCATCCGACGCAGTCCGGCGGCACGAGGCCTTTCACAGCACAATCTCATGCACGAAGGGGCGCTCCGGCGCCCCTTCGTCGCGTCCGGCCGCCTCGGCGTACAGTGCCGCCATGGCTCGACCCACTCGCTTCGAGCACTACCGCTGGCTGGGCGACAAGCGCAGCCTGGTCGTGCACGACCTCGACAACACCAGCGACGCCTGCGCCATCGACGAGCTCATGGCGTCCGAGCAGTTCGCCAGCTTCGGGCCCGACGAGCTGATCGAGGCCAAGAACCGCTGTTACAACCCCTGCCGCCACTGCGTGGCCGCCTGAAGGTCGTGAGAAGCGGGTGAAGGCGATCGACCTGCACGTCCACCTGGCTACCCACGAGTGGCTGGGCGGGTCGCTCGGTTCCATGCGGGAGGCGACCGAACGCCACTTCCGGGTGCAGATCCCGGAGCGGACGATCGACGAGATGGCCGACGAGTTCCGGGCCGACGACGTCATGGCGGTGCTGTTGGCGTGGGACGCCGAGACGGCGACCGGCCTGCCCCCCGTGACCAACGACTACGTGGCCGACTGCGTGCGCCGCCACCCCGACACGTTCGTCGGCTTCGCCTCGGTCGACCCGCTCAAGGGGCCGGCCGTCGTCGACGAGCTGCGGCGGGCGGTGGAGGACCTGGGACTGCGCGGCCTCAAGCTGCACCCCGGCTGCCAGCGGTTCGCCCCCAACGACAAGCGCTACTACCCGCTCTACGAGGCGGCCGTCGCCCTCGGCATCCCCGCCCTGTTCCACACGGGGACGACCGGCTTGGGCGCCGGCATGCCCGGCGGGGGCGGCATCAAGCTCGGCTACTGCCGACCGATCCTGCTCGACGACGTGGCGGCCGACTTCCCCGACCTCCAGATCATCGCCGCCCACCCGTCGTGGCCGTGGCAGGACGAGATGCTCGCCGTGGCCCAACACAAGACGAACGTGTGGCTGGAGCTGTCGGGCTGGTCGCCGAGGAAGTGGTCGCCCGAGCTGGCCAAGGCGGTGCTCGGCCCCATGCAGGACCGGGCGCTGTACGGCAGCGACTACCCGTTCATCTCCTTCGGCAAGTGGCTGGACGCTTTCGCCACATACGACCCGTCGCCCGAAGTGCAGGAGAAGATCCTTCTGGGGAATGCGCGGCGGCTTCTCGGTCTCTGACCGGTACGGTAGGGAGGCTGTGGATGTCACCATCGACTCAGGGGGCGTGGCGCTTCGGGCGCACCTGGCCCTCCCGCCGCCGACGTCGGGGGGCCCGGGCATCGTGCGCCACGGCCTCATCGTGTGCCACGGCTTCCCGCCCGGCGCCAGGACGGCGGCCAAGGCGGGCCTGACGTACCCGCAGCTTGCCGACCGGCTGGCCGCCGATGCCGGGTGGGCGGTGCTCACGTTCAACTTCCGAGGCGCGGGCGAGTCGCCCGGCAACTTCTCGTTGGGCGGCTGGCTGGAGGACGTGCGGGCGGCCATCGACTTCCTCCCCACCGTGGCCAAGATCGACGGCGTGTGGCTGGCCGGCTTCAGCACGGGCGGGTCGCTGGCGCTGTGCGCGGCGGGCGAGGACGAGCGGGTGCGCGGGGTGGCGGCGTTCGCCGCCTCGGCCGACTTCGACGACTGGGCCGCCGACCCCAAGCGCTTCTTGGAGCACGCGCGGGAGATCGGGGTCGTGCGCAACCGGCCGTTCCCCGAGGACGTCGACGCTTGGGGTCGCGAGCTGCGGGAGATCCGCCCGCTCAGCCTCATCGGCAAGATCCCACCCCGGCCGGTGCTGCTGGTCCACGGCAGCGACGACGAGGTGGTGCCCCTGATGGACGCCCGAGCGCTGGCCGACGCGGCCGACGGCGAGGTCGAGCTACGGGTGGTGACGGGGGCGGGCCACCGCCTGCGCCACGACCCTCGCGCCGTCGCCGTCCTGCTGGGCTGGCTCGACCGCCAACACCTCTAGTCCCGAGTACATAGCGTGCGGATTCCGCACGCTATGTACTCGAAAGCGCGGTGTCGAGGGCGGTGCGGAGGGCGCGGGCGGCGACTTCGGGTTCGGACGACTCCGTCAGCCAGCGGACCACGACGACGTGGCGGGCGCCTGCGGCGATCACGTCGCCGACGGTCGACGGCGTGACGCCGCCGGTCACGTAGAACGGCCGGATGGCGCGCGCCGCGGCGTAGGCGACGTAGTCGAGCCCCGTCCCTGCCCGGCCCGGCTTGGTGGGCGTGGGGGACACGGGGCCGGCCGAGATGTAGTCGACGGGCTCGTCGGCGGCGGCGTCGAGCTCGGCGGGCGCGTGGGTCGACAGGCCGACGATCGCATCGGGGCCGAGGATGCGCCGGGCCAGCGCGGGCGGGGCGTCGTCCTGGCCCACGTGCACGCCGTCGGCCTCTGCTTCGAGCGCCAGGTCGGGGCGGTCGTTGAGGACGAAGGGCACGCCGAAGTCGCGGCACACGTCGCCCACGACGCGGGCACGCGCCAGCAGCGGGCGGGCGTCGAGCTCCTTGTCGCGGAGCTGCACCAGGTCGACTCCGCCCCGGATGCAGGCAGCCACGAACGACGCCAGGTCGGGCCGGTCGGCGGTGCAGAGGTAGAGACGGCGCTGCGCCAGGTCGAACCGGCCGGGCGAGCGGGCGTCAGCCACCGGCGACCGCCCGCACCAGCTCCAGGCGGTCGCCCTCGGCCAGGACGGTCGTCGCCAGGTCGGCACGGTGGACCGGCTCACCGTTGCGCTCGACCAGCACCCACTTGCCGCCCAGCCCCATGGAGGCGAGGAGGTCGGCCACCGTCGACCCGTCGGGAAGGAGAACGGCCGCGCCGTTGGCGATCACCTGCACGACGCCGATGCTACGAGGTGGGCGGCAGCGCCCACCTCGGCCACCGTCGGCTCACCGGCCTGCGTCTGCCTTCGCCTTGGCCTTCATGGCCTGCTTGTGCTCCCGCACCTTGGCCAGCGCCTCTGGGCCGGTGATGTCGGCCACGGACACGAACGTGCCGGGCTTGCCGAAGTCGCCTGCCGCCTTCTCCCAGCCGCGCGGCTGCACGCCGAGCTGCTTGCCGAGCAGGCCCACGAAGATGCGGGCCTTCTGCTCGCCGAACCCGGGCAGCGCCTTGACGTTGGCGAGCAGCTCGTCGCCCGTCTTGGCCGACTTCCACACCCGGTCGGCCTTGCCCTTGTACTGGTCGACGACGATCCGGCACAGCTCCTGCACCCGCTTGGCGTTGGCCCCCGGGAAGCGGTGCAGCGCCGGTGTCTGCGAGAACACCTTCACCAGCGCGTCGGGGTCCATGGCGGCGATCTCGGCGGCGTCGAGCCGCCCGCCCAGCCGCTCCTTGAGGCGCAGAGGCGCCGCGAACGCCCACTCCAGCGGCACCTGCTGGTCGAGGACCATGCCGATCAGGAGGGCGAGCGAGTCCCTCGACAGGAGCTTGTCGGCGGCCGGGTCACCGGAGAGTGCGAGCTTGACTGGCATCGCCCGCATTCTCGCACCACCAGCCCTCGTTCTGGTCCCCCGATCGCGCGCTATAGCGCGCGATCGGGGGACCAGAACGGT
>JAHWLA010000225.1 GCA_019347595.1 Actinomycetota bacterium | reverse complement strand
ACGGTCCACGCCTACACCAACGACCAGAACCTGCTCGACCTGGCCCACAAGGACCTGCGCCGGGCCCGGGCCAGCGCTGCCAACATCGTGCCCAGCTCGACCGGCGCCGCCCGCGCCACCAGCCTGGTACTGGAGGCCATGAAGGGGCGTCTCGACGGGCAGGCCCTGCGGGTGCCCGTGCAGGACGGGTCGATCACCGACTTCACCGGCATCCTCGGTCGCGACGTCACCGTCGACGAGGTCAACGAGGCGTTCCGCGCCGCGGCCACCAGCGGCCCGCTGGCCGAAGTGCTCGTCTACACCGAGGACGAGATCGTCAGCTCCGACATCGTGGGCTCGCCGGCGAGCTGCACCTACGACGCCAAGCTCACAATGGCGCTGGGCAACATGGTCAAGGTCTTCGGCTGGTACGACAACGAGTGGGGCTACTCCAACCGGCTGGTCGACCTCGCCGTCATCGTGGGCGGCGCGAACAAGTAGTGCGCGTACCGCAGCTCGAGGACCTGCCCGACCCCCGGGGCAAGCGGGTCCTGCTCCGGGCCGATTTCAACGTCCCGATCACGAACGGGCACATCGACGACGACCTGCGCATCCGCGCCGCGCTGCCCACCATCACATGGCTCCAGGAGCGGGGAGCGCGCGTCACCGCGTGCAGCCACCTGGGCCGGCCCAAAGGCACACCGAACCCGAAGTACTCCATGGAGCCGGTGCGGGCGCGCCTGGCCGAGTTGGCACCCGGCGTCGAGCTGCTGGAGAACCTGCGCTTCCACGCGGGCGAGGAGGCCAACGACCCCGCCTTCGTCGACACGCTGTGCGAGGGCATGGACCTCTACGTCGACGACGCCTTCGGCGCAGCCCACCGCGCCCATGCGTCCGTCGTCGGCCCGCCCGCCCGATTGCCCAGCGCCGCGGGCCGGCTGCTGGCCAAGGAGGTCGAGGTGCTGGGCGGCCTGCTGCACGAGCCCAAGCGCCCGTTCGTCACCGTGCTCGGCGGCTCGAAGGTCAGTGACAAGCTCGGGGTCATCCAGGCGCTGCTGGAGAAGTGCGACGCCCTCGTCATCGGCGGCGGCATGTGCTTCACGTTCCTGAAGGCGCTGGGCCACGAGGTGGGCGACTCACTCCTCGAAGGGGACCAGGTCGAGACGTGCCGCAAGCTGCTCGACACCGGTAAGCGCATCCTGCTCCCGTCCGACGTGGTCGCCCTCGCCCCGGGCGGCGAGATCGGCAACCCGGCGGCGGGCGGCGACGTGCGACAGTTCGGGCGTTCGATCCCCGCCGGGTGGAAGGGCCTCGACATCGGACCGGGCACGGCGGCCGAGTTCGGCGACGAGATCAACGAAGCCCGCACCGTCTTCTGGAACGGCCCCATGGGCGTGTTCGAGGACCCCCGCTTCGCAGCGGGAACGCACGCCGTCGCACAGGCGGTGGCCGAGTGCCGCGGCTTCACCGTGGTGGGCGGCGGCGACAGCGCGGCCGCCCTGGCCAAGTTCGGCCTCGACGACCGGGTCGACCATGTGTCCACCGGCGGCGGCGCCTCGCTGGAGCTGATCGAGCAAGGGGACCTGCCGGGGCTCGCCGCACTCAGAGGGGCAAGCAATGCCCGCTAAGCCGGCGCGCAAGCCGATCATCAGCGGCAACTGGAAGATGCACCACAACCACTTCGACGCCATCCAGATGGTGCAGAAGCTTTCCTATGCCCTGAGCAAGGACGACTACGACGCCGTCGACGTCTCGGTGCACCCTCCGTTCACCGACCTGCGCTCGGTCCAGACCGTGCTCGACGCCGACCGCATCCCGATCCTGCTGGGCGCCCAGAACTGCCACTGGGAGGACAAGGGCGCCTTCACCGGCGAGGTGAGCCCCGCCATGCTGCAGAAGCTCAACGTCACCCTGGTGATCGTCGGGCACTCCGAACGCAGGCAGCTGTTCGGCGAGGACGACGAGATGGTCAACCGCAAGGTGAAGTCCGTGCTCAAGCACGGCATGACCCCGATCATGTGCGTCGGCGAGACGCTGGAGGAACGCGAGGCGGGCGCCGCCGAGGACAAGGTGACCGGCCAGGTGCAGGCGGGCCTCGCCGGGCTGAGCGCCGAACAGGTCGCCGGCCTCGTTGTCGCGTACGAGCCGATCTGGGCCATCGGCACCGGCCGCACCGCCACGGCGGACGACGCCGAGGCCATGTGCGCCGCCGTTCGCACCACCGTGGCCGACGTCTTCGGCGCCGACGCCGGGCGGGCCGTCCGCGTGCAGTACGGCGGCTCGGTCAAGCCCGCCAACATCGCCGAGCTCATGGCACAGCCCGACATCGACGGGGCACTGGTCGGCGGGGCCAGCCTCGATCCCGGCGAGTTCGCCCCCATCGTGCAGTACCGCGACGCCTGATCGCGGGCGGCCCCTGCTAGGTTTTCCCCGGTCCTGCCAGGGGAAGGAGGCGACCCGAGTGCTCACGGCCGTTGTCGTCGCAATTCATGTCATCGTGTCGCTCCTACTGATCGTCTTGATCCTGCTGCACAGCGGGCGAGGCGGAGGGCTGTCCGACATGTTCGGCGGTATCGGCAGCGCGGCTGCCGGATCCACCGTTGTCGAACGAAACCTGGACAGAATCACCGTGGGCACTGCCGTGGTGTTTGCCTTCACTACCGTGATCCTGGCAATACGGCTGCAATGACCACGTCGGCGAATTCATCCACCCGGTAACGAAGCCGGGACAAGGAGGTCTCATCCGTGTTGCAACGCAGAGGACCGAAATCCTGGTTGGCCGTCCTGTTGGCGCTCGCCCTCGTGGGCGCGGCGTGCGGTGGAGGCGACGACGACGACGGCGGCTCCGCCAACACAGAGACAGAAGAAGTCGAGGTCGTCCAGGGCGGGACCCTCACCTACGCCTCGGACCAGCAGTTGGGCGGCTTCAACAACGGGACCTCCGCCGACAACAAGGCCGCGCTCCAGTACATCGTCATCAACATCTATCCGCAGGTCTTCCGCACGCTTCCCGACTTCCGTGTCGTGCTCGACGAGAACCTGATGGAGAGCGCCGAGCAGGTCAAGGACAACCCGCAGACCATCACCTTCAAGATCAAGCAGGCGGCCATCTGGTCCGACGGCACCCCCATCTCGGCCGAGGACTTCATCTACGCCTGGCAGAGCCAGAACGGCACAAACAAGGACCTCGACGTGGCCACCACCACCGGCTACGAGGACATCGAGTCGGTCACCGGCTCCGACGGCGGCAAGACCGTGACCGTCGTGTTCAA
>JAHWLA010000050.1 GCA_019347595.1 Actinomycetota bacterium | reverse complement strand
CGGGCGTCGACCTCTGTCTCCCGGCGGGCCTGCCCGGGAGCGGGGTGCTCGTCACCAACGCCGCCGGGGTGAGCGCCCCCGCCATCGCCGAGTTCGTCATCGCCCGGCTGCTGGAGCACTGGAAGCTCCTGCGCGAGTACGCCGAGGCGCAGGAGCGGCGGCACTGGGAGATGCGCTTCGGCCGCCGGGCTGCCGGCCGCACGATTGTGGTCGTCGGCCTCGGCGCCATCGGCGGCGCCGTCGCCGGGCTCGCCCGTGCACTCGGCATGCGCGTCGTCGCCGTGCGCCGCTCGTGCCCGCCCGGCGCGTCGGACGAGCGGGTGGACGAGCTGCACCCGGCCGAGCGGCTGTGCGATGTCGCCGGGCTCGGCGATGCCGTCGTCGTGTGCGCCACGGGCTCGCCGGAGAACGAGTCGCTCATCTCCGCCGAGGTGTTCGCCGCCATGCGGCCCGACGCGCTGTTCGTCAACGTCTCCCGCGGCCACCTCGTCGACGAGTACGCGCTGGTGCGCGCTCTGGAGGAGGGGCGCATCGCCGCCGCCGCGCTCGACGTCACCCGCCGCGAGCCGCTGCCGCCCGACGACCCGCTGTGGGCGGTGCCCAACCTCCGGATCTCGCCGCACTCTGCGACCACTATGGACGGGTACGCGGCCGGTGTCCGGGAGCTGTTCCGGGACAATCTCGAGCGCTTCGTCGAGGGCCGCCCGTTGCGGAACGTCGTGCACATGTGACGAGCGCCACGAAAACCCTTGACGCTGCGGGCGTTCAGGCATAGCGTCCCACTAACGAGCATTAGTTTGCTTCCGAGATGGCTCGACATGCGGAGCCGTGGACCGGGCTGGGCGATGTGCGGTGGGGGCCAGGCAGTTCCTCGACGCCGCCGAAAGGAGGTCCGTCCGTGACCGCAGTGCAGACCGACTCCACGGAGACGACGGCGCCCGAGACCAAGGCGGACATGGGCGCGTACCAGAACGCGTGGTACCGCCAGGCGGAAGGACGGCCGTTGGGGCCGCCGATCCCGGGTCTGTCCCCCGAGCAGGAGATCGCGGTTCTCGCCCGCATCCTGTTTCGTGAGGGCTACGACGACATGTTGGCGGGCCACATCTCGTACAAGCAGCCGGATGGCACGTTCCTCGTGACGCCCTACGGCCTCACGTGGGACGAGGTCACCGCTTCCGACATCATGCGGGTCGACTTCGAGACGGAGACCGTGCTCGACGGCAAGTGGACGGTCACGCCTGCCATCGCCCTGCACGCTCGCGCCCACGCCGTCCGCGACGACGTCGTGTGGGCGGTCCACAACCACCCGAAGTGGGCCACGGTGTGGGCGGCCGTGCACCGGCTGCCCGGTGTCTTCGAGCAGACGTCGGCGCTCATCGGGCCGGACGTCGTCCTCTACGACGAGTACCTCGGCGGTGCCGCTACGCAGTTGGACAGCGAGGCAGCCATCGCCGCCCTCGGCGACGCGGCGGCCGCCATCCTGGCGAACCACGGCGTGTTCGTCGTGGCGCGAGGCCTGCCGCAGGTCTACATGCGGTGCGTGTCGCTCGAGACCCGCGCCCGGGTGGCATGGGCCGCGCTCGCGGTGGGCGAGCCCGTCCCCCTCAGCGACCAAGTGGTCTCGTTCGCGGGCCTGACCATGGACCGCGCCGGGTGGCCCGGCGCCTTCGAGGCCATGGTGCGCCGCGAGCTGCGCCACAACCCCAGCTTCCTCGACTGACCCAAACTTCCGACAACAAGGAGAAGACAGGCGACATGGGCGTGACTGCAAGCGATGTGCGGGTGATCGACACCGACTCGCACATCATCGAACCCGAAGACCTGTGGACGGCACGCGTCCCGAAGAAGTTCGTGAACGACGTGCCGACCGTGGACCTGAAGCCCTCGGACGGCAAGCGGCACTGGCGCATCGGCGACCGCTGGCTCATGACACCAGGCTTCTATGCGCCGGCGGGCTTCAGCGAGTACCCGCCCGCCGTCCCCGGTGACTACGACGAGATCCCGCTCGGCTCGTGGGATGCCAAGGCCCGCCTCGAGGTGATGGACGACTACGGGCTCTACTCGCAGATCCTGTACCCGAACCTGATCGGGTTCGAGGCCCCGCTGTTCATTCAACTGGGCGAGGAGCTCTCGCTCCTGTGCACCCGCGTCTACAACGATTGGCTCCTGGAGTGGGCGAGCGCCGACCCCAACCGCCTCATCCCCATCGCCATGCTCCCGTTCTGGAACGTGGAGGAATCGGTGAAGGAGATGGAGCGCTGCGTGGAGGCGGGGCACCGCGGCGTCCTGTTCGCCAACAAGTACGAGCTGATCGGCCTGCCGCCGTTCACGAGCACCCATTGGGACCCGATCTACGAGGCCGCCCAGTCGCTCGGCATCTCGATCAACTTCCACGTCGGCTTCCAGTCGAGCGCCGATGGCGCCGCCGGCATGATGACGGCGGCACTGGAACACTTCGACGCCGCCCAGACGGCGCTGTTCACCAGCCTGTCGCTGATGAGCAATGCCACGTCCCTCGCCACCGTCGTGACCTCGGGCCTGTGCGAGCGGTTCCCGACGCTGAAGTTCGTCTCCGTCGAGAGCGGATTCGGCTACGTGACATACCTCATGGAGGTGCTCGACTGGCACTGGAAGGGCTACGGCGCGCACAAGAGCTCGTCGCTGTTGCCGAGCGAGTACTTCCGTCGCCAGTGCTACGGCTCGTTCTGGTTCGAGCGTGAGACCCTCCCGCTGCTGGCCACGTACCCGGACAACTTCATGTTCGAGACGGACTACCCGCATCCGACGAGCATGTCGCCCGGACCGTGCTCCCCGGCGCAGAAGCCGGCGGACCACATCGCGGAAGCCTTCGCCAACGTCCCCGAGGACCTGGCCCGCAAGGCGCTCCACGACAATGCGGCTGCCGTCTACAACCTGACCTGAGCGATCGGCCGGCGCCGCCCGGGGCGCGGCGCCGGCCTTCGGCTTCTTCGAGGAGGGTGCAGTGACCCGCTTCAGCGCGCGCAAACGCGCGCAGGCATACTCGCTCGTCGTCGGGCTCGTCGTCGGCGTGCTCGTGGCCGGCGTCGTCATCCCGGCCGTCGTCCCGGAGCCCGCGACCACGGTTGCGAGTGCGACGGTTCGGGCGGGGGAGGGCGAGGACGGGACGGATAACGGCGGGACCGGCGCCGTCGGTGACGACGGCGTCGCGGGCGATGCGGTGGCGTCGGCCGAGGGCCACGGCACGGTGTCGGGCGCAGTCGGGGGTGCCGTCACCGGCGCCAGGACAGGGGGTCGAGGCATCGTCGGCGGCTCGGGATCGGGCTCGGGTACGTCGGGCGGCGGAGGGGGCGGCGCCGTCACCCAGAAGGGCGCGTCGCTCAAGGTCGGCGTCATGCTGCTCGACTTGGCCAACGCCAGCGCGCTCGGCTTCCCGACGCTGGCCAGCGTCGAGGACCAGCGCAAGGTGTGGCAGCGGCGGTTCGACCAGCAGAACGCGGCGGGCGGGGTGAACGGGCACCCGCTGGAGCCCGTCTTCACGACGTACGACCCCGTCAGCCAGTCGAGCATGCGCCAGGCGTGCGTCTATCTGACGGAGAACAAGAAGGTCTTCCTCGCCACCGGCTCGGGTGGCTTCATCGGCCCCGCGCTGCTGTGCTTCACCGAGGAGCACGGCACGCCGCTCCTGCTGCAGGGGTCCACCGTGCCGCAGGAGTACTTCACCCGCTCCAAGGGGCTCCTGTTCACCGCCTACATGGGGTCGGACCGGGCCACGACGAACCTGGCGCACGAGCTCCACACAGGCGGCTTCCTCAGGGACAAGAAGGTAGGGATCCTGTTCGACCTGCGAGGCGGCCCGGCGACCATCGCCCGGCGCATGGAGTCCGAACTGAAGAACCGCGGCGTCGACGTCGCCCACGTGTCGGTCTTCTCCGAAGACTTCAGCACCGCCGCGGGCCAGGTGCCGATCGAGGTGCAGCAGCACAGCACAAAGGGCGTGCAGGTCATCGTGAACCTGTCGCACGCGCTCGTGTTCACCCAGTTCGTGCAGGACGCATCGAGCCGGGGCTACCGGGTGCCGTACTTCAGCTCCGACTGGAACGGCGCCCACAGCGACTTCTACTACTCGAACATGCCGGCGAGCTTCGACGGCAACATGGCCTTCACGCTCGCCCGCACAAACGAGGCGCGTGTCGGTCTCCCCGAGCCCGAGCTCGACCGGCAGTGCCGCGAGGAGGCGGGCAAGGCCCTGGGCCGCACGCTGGCCCGGGGGAGCGAGACCGACTTCACCCGCGACTGCGCGTTCTTCACACTCGTGGTCAAGGGGCTCGTGGCCGCGGGGCCGTCGCCTACGCCTGCGTCGTTCGCGCAGGCGACGGCGAACGTGGGGCGGGTGACGCTGGCGTCCTTCGGCCCCATGGCGTTCGTCCCCGGTCGCCCCGACGGCGGCGACCACTACCGGACGATCAAGTGGGACGCCGGGTGCAAGTGCCTTCTGCCCATCAGCGGGTTCCGGCCCGTGCGGCACTGATGCCATCTGCGTGATCCTGGCGCCGGAAGGCGTGGGGCCACGGTGACTCCGCACCGCCCCGGAAAGCGCGCCGTCAAGCTCGGCCGGTCCTCCCTTTCCCGAAGAAAGGGAGGACCATGAAGCGCCGGATCAGACGTCGAGAGGCCACCGTGCTGTCGTTGTCGCGTGCCGTACCCGCTATCGGCCCCACGGATCTCGACCGCTCCCTTCCGACCGGGCCCCTTGCCTTGGCGGGCGGCAGCACGGCGGCCTGATGTCGCCGCTGCCACATGAACTGTGAGTCGGCGGCGCGGGTGACGGTGAGTCGGCCTCCAGGCCGGATTGCGACCACCGGCCCCGTGCGGGAGTCCGGATGGGTAGCCACCCATCTGCACTACGACCGCCCGGGGCCGGAGACGGTCAGTGGCCGTTGCTCTTGTTGTTGCCCGCGGCGAAGGCGAGCGCGTCGGTGGGGAAGCGCAGGAACTCGAGCGCGAGGCCCTGGAGGAACACCGGGTTGAAGTTGGAGCGCAGCCACTGCTGCAGCACTCGCTTCGTCCCTCGGACGCCCGGCGACGGGAACGAGGCGATCTTCTCGGCGAACTCCATCGCCCGGTCGAACGAGCCGCCGGTCTCGACGACCTCCGTCACGAGGCCGATGCGCTCGGCCTCGGCGGCGTCCATGCTCTCGCCGGTGAGGAGGTACCGCTTCGCCCGCATGAGGCCGACGGCGAGCGGCCACTCGAAGGGGCCGGTGGCGCTGACCACGCCGATGCACACGTGCGGGTCGCCGAAGGTCTGGTGCTGCTCGGCGATGACGATGTCGCACAGCATCATCAGTGACAGGCCCGAGCCCGCCACGGTGCCGTTGAGGGCGACCACGACCGGCTTGTCGAACTCCATCCAGGCGCCGAAGATGTCGATCGAGCGCTCGTAGAAGCGGCCGGGCTCGAAGGTGCTCTCGTTGTGGTAGGCGCCGTTGCAGAACGTGTCGCCCGACCCCGTCAGCAGGACCACGCGCACGTCGTCGTCGGCCTCGAGGTCGCGGAGGCTTTCGATCATCTCCCACTCCTCCGACTCCTTCCACCGGTTGAGGTTCTCGGGCCGGTTGAAGCGCACGACGGCGATGGGGCCTTGCTTCTCGATCTTCAGAAACGAGTACTTCTCCACCTGGATGCCCACGGTGACTTCCTCCCTCGGGTGTGCGGCGGCGACGCCGTCGCCGGGACGATACCGCCGCGTTCGCTCCGTGTCTAACAAATGTTCGCTTTTACGGCGCGCGCGGCATGCCAGACAGCGAACGCGTGGCGATCGAACGGAGGCGGACGGCTACCGGTGGCTCGCGTGGGACGTCGCCAAGCGCCTCGACGAGCTTCTGCGCACGATGCTGCCGAGCGATGTGGAGATCGCCACTCGCCACTTCGCAGCGCCTGACACGTCGGCGGCGTAGACCCCGATTAGTTACACAGCATGTAATTAGTGGGCCGGGCAGGGATCGAACCTGCGACCGAAGGATTATGAGTCCCCTGCTCTGACCACTGAGCTACCGGCCCCCGCCGCCGCTCGGAAAGCGCTCCGGGGGAGAGACTCGAACTCTCAACCAACGGATTAACAGTCCGCTGCTCTGCCGATTGAGCTACCCCGGAAGGAGCTTGCGAGGATAGCAGCGGGTGGTGTCCGCACCCCGCGACCGGGTAGAACGGCCGCATGAGATTCCGCATGGGCGTCATCGTCGGCTTCGGCGCCGGCTACTACCTCGGTGCCAAAGCGGGCCGGGAGCGCTACGAGCAGCTCAACCGCACCATTCGCAAGGTCAAGCGTTCCGAGGCGTTCGACACCGCTACCGACAAGGCCAAGGCCGTCGTCGACCTCGGAGTGGAACGGGCCCGCGACCTCGTCGACACCAAGACGGGCAACGGCACGCCGGGCCAGGAGACGCCCGACGTCGGCGTCGACACCGCGCTGCGCACAACCACCAACTGGTAGCGCCACACCGGGCCCCGGGCCGCCCCGCTCGAACCGGTTGCGGAACTGCGCGCCCCAGTGCGCACTTCCGCAACGAGAACGGCGGCGAGAACGGGGGCGCGGCGAGAACGGCGGCGGGGCGGGCGGCCAAGGCGTTTCGCGACCCCGCGAGCCGGGAACAACACGCCCCGGGTTGAGCAGGCAGCCTGCCGGGGCAGGCGCGTGGCGCTCGATCCACGTCTCCTCGGCGTCCACCCGCGACGAAGGAGACTCCGTGCCGGCATCGCACCTCGCTCGCGAGGACCGCGTGACCGACGGTCGCCTCGATCCATCCGGGCGTGCCGCACCGGGCAGCAACCTCGCACTCCGCATGGAGGTGTCACGGAGCGACGAACGCGACGACACCGTCCTCGTCCGTGTGGCGGGCGAGATCGACTGCTACACGGCGCCGGAGCTGCGGCAGCACCTCTTCGGTGTTGTCGACGACCGGCCGATCGCCCGGCTCGACCTCGACATGGCGGCCGTCGACTTCATCGACTCCACCGGCCTCGGCGTTCTCGTGGCCGCGTTGCAACGGGTCCGCACCGACGGCGGGGAGCTCCATCTCCGCAACCTCCAGCGCGGCACCGCCAAGGTGATCGAGCTGACCGGTCTGGCCACCGCCTTCCACGTCGGGACGTCACAGACGTGACCGCCTTGTACGCCGAGCACGAGCTTCGTGTGGTCACCGCCGAGGACGCCGACGGCGGCCTGCGCTTGAGCCTGGTGGGCCAAGCCGACCGGTCGTGCATCGACCTGCGCGACATCGTCGTCGCCGCCCTGCGGTGCGAGCCGCCTCGTGTCGAGATCGACCTGCGCGCCCTCGAGGCCATCGACCACGAGGGCGCCGCCTTCCTCCTGGCGTGCAGCCGCTTGGCCAAGCATCTCGGTGTGGAGTACCGCCTCACCGGCCCGCACGGCCCGGTGGCCGATGTGCTGGCCGAGATGACCGCCGACGAACAGTGCTTGCTCCCGTTTAAAAGTGGGTAAACCGTAGCGAACACACGCAACGAAACCCGGAGGCAAGCACAGTGACGGACCACACCGAGAGCACGGCCGGGGGCCTGCTCGGCAAGGTCGCAGGGAAGGTGAAGGCGGCGCTCGGCTCCACCGTCGGCGACGACCAGCTCGCCCGTGAGGGCCGCCTGCAGGAGTCCTCGGCCGACGCCGAGATCGAGGCCCGCCGCCAGGAGGCGGAAGCCGAGCAGCGACGCCGGGAGGCGGAACTGGAGACGGCGAAGGACGAGCTCGAGACCGAGCGGGCGCGACTCCAGACCGAGGTGGCGGCCGAGCGGCAGCACGACGCCGCCGAGGAGGAGCGCCGCCGAAGCGAGCAGGAGGCAGAGGCACGCGCCCGCCGCCAGGAGGATGCGGCCGACGCCGCCCGCCGCGCCCAGGAGCAGGCGGCCGAGACGGCCGAGGAGCGCGCCACTCGTCAACGACTGGAGGCGGCCGGCGAGGTCGCCCGCCTGGAACAGGAAGCCCGCCGCGCCGAGGCGACGGCGAACGTCATCGACCCGGAGGCATGAGGACCATGGACATCCGCACGTTGCCGAGAAAGGCACTCGACCGCTACCTGCACACCGTCCGCACGCCGCTCGACACCGCGGTGCGGTTGCTGCCCGAGCGCGACGGCCGCCTGTCGGCCGTCCGCTCCACGGTCGAACTGACGCTCGACCGCGCCGACGCTGCCGTGCGTGACGTGGCCGGTGCGGTGTGGCACGACGACGAGCTGCGCGCCGAAGCCCGTCGTCGCCGTCTGGCCGCCGACGAGCGGGCGCGCGCCGTTCGCCTCCGCACCGAGGCGGAGGAGCGCTCGGCCGAGGCCGATGCCGAGTTCCGCCGCCGCCACGACGAGACCGAGCAGCGCCGCATCGAGGCGGAGCGCCGGGCCGAGGAGCAGAAGCAGCGGGCCGAGCAACAGCGTCAGGCCGAGACCCGCCAAGCGGCCGAGCGCGCCGCCAAGCAGAAGGCGGCGGTGCGCAAGGCGGCGGCCAAGACCGAGGCGGCCGTCGACAAGCAGGCGCGCCAGGCCCGGCTCGACCAGCTCGAGGCGGAAGCCGCCGCCCTGGAGAAGGAAGAGGCGGCCGTCACCGCGGCCAACGAGGCCCAGCGCCTCCGCAAGGCGGCGGGCCGCACCAAGGCGTCCCGCACCGCCAAACGCTAAGAACCCGCTTCTGGTCCGTAGATCCGGCGCCCCGGCGCCGGATCTACGGACCAGAACGGGTCACGGCGCCAGTTGGGCGAGTGAGCAGGAGCGCGGGTCGCGGTCGGGGCGCCAGCGCACGAAGCGGGCCGGGTGCCGCCACCGCCCGGCGTCGACGCGGTCGTAGGCCACCTCGCACACCAACTCCGGTCGCACCGGCACCCAGTCGTGCTCCATGTCGGGCCGCCATTGCCCGGCCGCCCCCTTGAGCCGTCCCATCGGCCCGCCCTCCAGCGCGAAGCCGGCCTCCCACGGGTGGCCCTCGAGCGGGGTGATCGACGGGAACAGCTCGAGCACCAGCTCCCGCCGCCGGGCCTCGCTGAACGACGACGCCACGCCCACGTGCCGCAACGACCCGGCGTCGTCGTACAGCCCCAACAGCAGCGACGCCAGCGCGGGCGGGTCGCCCGGGAACACCCGGAACCCGCCCACCACGCAGTCGGCGGTGCGCTCCCGCTTCACCTTCACCATGCCGCGCCGCCCCGGCTCGTAGCGCATGTCGACCGCCTTGGCGACAACGCCGTCGATGCCGTTGCCCGAGAGCCGGTCGAGCCACTCGGTCGCCACGCCGGCGTCGTCGGTGGACGGGACCAACTGCAACGCACCGTCCTCGCCCGCCGACGCCACCACCGACTCCAACGCCGCCCGTCGCTCGACGAACGGCAGCTCGGTCAGGTCGTCGTCGCCCAGCGCCAGCACGTCGAACACGAGGAACTGCGCGGGCGTCGACTGCCGCAACACGTCGACCCGCGACTTCGAGGGGTGCAGCCGCAGCATCAACGCCGAGAAGTCGAACGCCCCCTCGCTCACCGCCACCAGCTCGCCGTCGAGCACGACCCGTTCGGCCGACAAGGCCAGCAGCGCCTCCACCACCTCGGGGAAGTAGCGGGCGAAGGGGCGGTGATTGCGGCTGCGGATGTCGACCTCGACGCCGTCTCGGAACGCGAGGGCGCGGAAGCCGTCGAATTTCGGCTCGTAGCGCCACTGCTCGCCGATCGGCAAGTCCCGCTGCAGCTTCGCCAGCATCGGCGTGACCGGCGGCGAAACAGGCAGCACCACGGTCAAAGCCCCGGCAACGTCTGCTCCAGCGTCGCCACCGGTGCGAAGAGATCGCCGCTGTCTTCCACCCGCCGCAGCACCGTCTCCGGGCCGAACACCAAGGGCCGACCCTCCGCCCCCTCCGCCACTTCCTCCCAGGTCACCGGCGCCGACACGACGGGCACCTCCCGTCCTCGCAGTGAGTAGGCGACCACCGTCGACTTGCCCGCGTCGTTCTGCGACCAGTCCACGAACACCTTGCCCGCCCGTCGGGCGCGCGTCATCACGTCGATCACGGCGTCGGGCCGGTCCTGCGTGAGCGCGGCGGCCACGGCCCGGGCGAAGGCGCGGGTGTCGTCGTAGGTCGCCGTGCCGTTCAGCGGGACGTAGACGTGCATGCCCGCCCACCCCGATGTCTTCGGGAACGACGCCAGGCCCATGCCGTCGAGCACCGCTCGCACGTCGAGCGCCACGCGGCACGCCTCCGCGAAGCCCGCGGGCGGGCCGGGGTCGAGGTCGAACACCAGCGCGGTGGGGCAGTCCAACGTCGACGCCAACCCGAGGTAGGGGTGGAGCTCGATGGCGGCCACCTGCGCCGCCCACACCAACGCCGGCGCGCCGTCGAGCAGGCACGCGAACACCTCCTTGCCCGATCGGCGGAACGTGTACATGTGCTGGGTCGGCAACCAGTCGGGCCGCGGCGGGCAGCGGGTCTCGTAGAAGTGCACGCCGTGGACGCCGTCGGGGAAGCGGTGCAGGGTCACCGGGTGGCCGGCCAGGTGGGGGAGCAGCACCGGCGCCACGCTGGTGTAGTAGTCGATGAGGTCGGCCTTGGTGAACCCGACGGCCGGGTAGAGCACCTTGTCGAGGTTGGTGAGGCGCAGCGCCTTGCCCTCGATCTCCACCAGCGATGCCGTCACCTCTGCATCGGTACCCCGGGGCGCGGGGTAGGGCACGCCCATGCCGTTCTCCTTTCTGGCGCGTGGCGCGGCCGCCGTCTTGTTCGGGGCGCTCAGCGCGGTGCGTCGCAAGCGCGTCTTCCACCCCGTCGGATCGGGCCACGAGGCGACGGTGACCTTCGACGGCGACGGCCCCGCCGAGCTGTTCCGGCGCACCGAGCCGCAGCGCGCCGTCGTCCGCCTGTCCCGCGGCGTCGGCCTGCCCGAGTCGTGGCCCGACATCCTCGGCCTCGCCGTCAAGCTGCCCGATGCCTACGGGCCCGGTCGCGACCAGGACTTCCTGCTCGCCACGTCGGGGTCGGGAGCGGCCACCCGTCATCTCCTGGTCCCGACCAGGGCGACGGCCGGCCGTCCCTACTCCAGCATCCTGCTGTTCCGTGTCGGGGACGAGCTGGTGGTGATCGGCGCGCTGCCGGAGGGCGACGACCCGCCCGTCTTCCGGTTGGTGGTCGCCGGTCCCGCAGGTGCGTGGCGTCCGGTGGGGCGCCTCGAGGTCGGGGCGGCCTTGCCGGACGACGTCTCCCGCGAACTGCGCTACAACCCCGCCAACACCGGCCCGGACATCCGTCCCATCGGCCCGCTCAACCGCCTGCGCGACCCGGCGTACCGCGGCAGCCAGCGGGCCCGGCCCGACGCGACCGACGAGATCCGAGGCGCGTCGGGAGCGCAGGGATAGCATCTGCGCCCATGGCGGGGGTTGCGACCGGACCGTGGGCGGACACGGGGCCGATGCACGGTGGCCACGCGTGCGGCGTCGTCTCCACCGATGGCCAGCGGCATGCGGCGTCGTCGTGCGCCTGCTGGCCGACCCCGGCCGCTCTTACTGCGAGGTCCGCGATGCGGGCCGCTTCTCCGACGGCTTGGAGATCCGTCAGGCCGAGGGCCGCACGCTGACGCGGGTGGCCTTCCGCCGAATGTCCGTCCCTGCGTCGGTGTCACGCGAGCGGTAGCGGCTCCACCCGCCCGGCCACCTCGCCGAGCACGACGTCGCCGGCGCGGCCGCTGATCACCACGGTGTCGCCGTCCTCCAGGAACGTACGAATGGTGCCGTCGTGGAGCACCACCTCGTCGCGCCCCCGCCACGTCAGCTCGATGAGGCTGCCGAACGTGGCGCGGTCCCACCCGGAGATCGTCCCGCTGGCGTAGAGGTCGCCGGTGCGGGCGGCCGCCCCGTTGACGGTGGCGTGGGCGACGAGCTGCGCCGGGCCCCAATAGAGGTCGCGCGGGTTGGGGCGCGACAGCACCGTGCCGTTGAGCTCCAGCGCCAGCTCGATGTCGAGCACGCGGGGGGCGTCGACTCGCAAGTAGTCGGCCACGTCCTGGGGCGGGCCGTCCACCAGGTGGGGGCGGAGGGCGGCTGCGGGCGTGATCCAGGGCGATACCGAGGTGGCGAACGACTTGCCCAGGTGGGGGCCGAGGGGCTGGTACTCGAAGGCCTGGATGTCGCGAGCCGACCAGTCGTTGACGAGCGCGAACCCGAAGATGTGGTCCCACGCCTCGTCCACCGGGATCGGCCGCCCGCGTTGGGAGCCGACGCCGAGCACGACGCCGAGCTCCACCTCGACGTCGAGCATGGCCGTGGGGCGCAGCCGCGGGCCGTCGTCGTCGTCGAGGCGGGGGATGAGGCCCTGCGGGCGGTAGACGGGCGCGCCGCTCGGCACGATCGTCGCCGTGCGCCCGTGGTAGCCGACGGGCAGGTGCCGCCAGTTCGGCAGCAGGGGTTCGACCCCGGGCCGGAACATGTGCCCGAGGTTGGTGGCGTGGGCTTCGGCCGCGTAGAAGTCGACGTAGTCACGCGGGGTCCAGGGGAGCAGCAGGTCGACGTCGGCCACGGGGAGCAGGGGAGCGGCGTCGCGGTCGACCACGTCGAGGAGACGGCCCCGCACCTCGTCCCACGCCGTGGGGCCCGCGGCCATGAACGCGTCGAGCGACGGCGAGTCGAAGAGGTCGTCGTCGCCGAGCGCGCCGGCGAGGTCGAGACAGGAGTCGCCCCAGCGGGCCACGCATCGGGCCGGCCCGCCGTCCCGCGGCCGAGCCACCCCGTACGGCAGATGGTCCTTCATCGCGAAGTGTGCGGAGTTGGGTCGCTCTGAGCGGCCCAACTCCGCACACTTTGGAGGTTGGGCATCCCTAGAGGTTGCCGCGGCGGGCCTGCTCGCGCTCGATGGCCTCGAACAGGGCCTTGAAATTGCCCTCGCCGAAGCCGGTGGCGCCCTCCCGCTGGATGACCTCGAAGAACAGGGTGGGCCGGTCGCCGAACGTCTCGGTGAACACCTGGAGGAGATACCCCCCCGACTCGCGGTCGACGAGGATGCCGAGGCGGGCCAGCTCGTCCCACGGCAGGTCGGCCTCGATCCCGTCCATGCGCCGGCGGGCGTCCTCGTAGTAGCTGGGCGGCGGCGTGAGGAAACGCACGCCCCGGTCCCGCAAGGCGGCCACCGAGGTCACGATGTCGTCGGTGGCCATGGCGATGTGCTGCACACCGGGCCCGCCGTAGGACTCCAGGTACTCCTCGATCTGGCTCTTGCGCCTGCCCTCGGCC
>JAHWLA010000049.1 GCA_019347595.1 Actinomycetota bacterium | reverse complement strand
GATGATGTTGCCGTACTCGATGTTGAGGTCGCGGGTGATCTCGAACTGGGCCAGGTAGAAGGTGCGCGTGTCGAACACCTGGAAGAACGTCATGAAGCCGAGGATGAGCATGGGCGCCAGCCCGTAGGGCGTGGCCTTGAGCTCCCGCCAGTTCGACGCGTCGCGCAGCACCCGTCGAATCCCGCCGCCGCTCCCGGGCGGGGCCACGGGCGAACCCAGTGGGCCGGTGGCCTGGGACAGGCCCATCGGGGCCAGCTCGGCGGGCACCGACGTGTCGTCGACCTCGGGCTCGTCCTCCGTGGCCAACCGCCCGTCGTCGAGCAGCGCCACGGTGGGCTCCGCCCGTCGCCGCCGACCGCGGCCGTTGCCGTTGCCGTTGCCGTTCGCGATGGTCATCGGCTTGCCTCCGCCGCCGCGGCGATGGCGGCCGCCTCGTCGGTCGGCTTGGCACCCGCCACCTTGTCGACGAGCCGCTCACCGTGGCCCGCGTAGAGCTGCGATGACAGCGTGAAGCGCTGGTCGGGCGCCAAGGCGGCCAAGCCGCCGCCGTCCAGAGGCTCGGCGAGGACGACCAGCCTGCGGGCCAGTGCCTCCGGGTCGTAGTCGGCGAACAGGCTCGGCACCACCAGTTGCCGGCGCTGGGCCACGATCCGCAGCATCGCGTCGCGCACCTGCACCAACAGCGACACGGCGCCGCCCGGGGCCGCGTACAGGATGATCAGCGGGATGAAGGCGGCCAGCGAGATCAGCAGTTGCGAATCGGCGAGGAAGTAGTCGATCAGCTCGCCGTAGGACGCGCCCAGGAGTGCGCCCCCGACCGATCCGATGCCGCCGATGACGGCGTACACGAACAGCTCGACGCTGCCGGAGGCGGGGAACACCTCGGCGGTCAGGCCGCGCTGGTGATGGATGAACAGCGCGCCGGAGAACCCGGCGAGGGTGCCGGACACGGCGAAGGCGAGCAGCTTGGCCCGCACGGCGTTGACGCCGAACGACTGGAGGTTGGCCTCGTTCTCGCGTGACCCGATGAGGACGCGCCCGGTTCGGCTGCGCCGGAGGTTGGTGACCACGACGATGGCGAGCACCAGGCCCGCCACGCACAGGTAGTACATGCTGCGCTCGTCGTCGAAGTCGAGGAAGAACAGCGACGGCCGCTCCACGTTGCGAGGCAGCGGGTTGCCGAAGTGGTCGGGGCTCGACAGCAACGAGTTCACGGCCATGGCGAAGGCGAAGGTCGTGATGCCGAGGAATAGGCCGCGGATGCGCAGGGCGGGCAGGCCCACCAGGACCGCCACCGCGCCCGCGGCGGCGGCGCCGATGGGCACGGCGAACCAGAACGGGACTCCTGTGTTCGACAGCGTTCCCGCCGCCACCGCGCCCACCGCCACGAACGCCAGTTGCCCGAGGCTTACCTGGCCCGCCCACCCCGTGAGGACCACGAGCGAGAGCACGGTGATGGCATTGAGGGCGATGAGGCCGCCGACGTTGATGGCGCCCGCCGAGGCGGCGTAGGGATAGGCGAGTACGAAGACGAGGCCGACGACGGCGAGCGCCCAGCGCGAATAGCGGACCGACGGCACGTTCCGCAGCTCCCGGGGGACTGCCCTGTGCTCCTTCGTCGCTTCCCACGACAACTCGACGCCCGCCTCACTGCGTCCCCGTCGCCGTCGTTGCACCAACAGGCTGGCGGCGATGACGACGAACAGCCCCACCCGCACCAGGTCGTCACCTTCGGCGATGCTCCACTCGGTGGCCTGGCTGAGGACGGACAGGCCTACGGCCGCGGCCACCGTGACTGGGAAGCTGCGCATGCCGCCGATGACCGCGGCGGCCAGGGCGGGGAGCAGGACGGCCGGCGCGATGCCGGTGGCCGCAGCGGGCTGGGTGAGGACGCCCGTGAGGGTCACGCTGATGGCCGAGAGGGCTCCGGCGATCACCCACACGACGGTGGACAGGGTGCCGACGTTCACCCCGAGAAGCGAGGCGCGCTCGGTGTTCTCGGCCATGGCCCGGATGGCGACGCCCGACTTCGTGAAGCGGAAGAAGGCGCCGAGGGCGAGGAGCGTGATCAGGGCCACCTCGAGCGCGAACAGCTCGGGGAAGCCGAAGTCCAGCGGCAGCGAGCCGACGCGGAAGTTCAGCCCTCGGAAGGGCAGCACGGCCCGCAGGTCCTCGATCCCCCAGATCTCGGCCAAGTCACGGGAGTCCACCGGCGGGAAGAAGGGCAACCGGCGCACGATCTCACTGCTCGCCGCGAAGAACGACGCCGCCGCGATGGTGACCACGGTGAGCACCAGGCGGGGTGCGTTGAAGAACCGGCGCCCGAAGAGCAGGTCGAATATCAGCCCCGCCAAGGCGCCCAGGACGACCCCGCCCAGGAACGCCAGCGGGAACGGGACGGGCGTGTAGCGGGCCAGCTCGAACACCAGCGTGGCCCCCGCCGCGCCCACCGCCGTCTGGGCGAAGTTCACGATGCGCAACGTGCGGTACACGAGGATGAGCCCCGCCGCCGTGAGGGCGGTGACCATGCCGACGACGGCGCCGCGGAAGAGGATGGCGGCCGGGGTCCCCTGCGGCGCCGGGCCGTTTCCGGGCAGCACGAGCTGGGTGAACACGAGCACGCCCGCCACCACGGCCAGCACCAGGGCGATCGTGCGCCGGGTGCTGCCGACGGGGAGCAGCTCGTCTAGCTTCACGAGCGGTCCTGGCCGAACGGCCTGGGCTTGACCTGCCCGACGGTGAACACCGGGTTGTGTGTCCCCGCTTGCGAGTCGTACTTGTACTGCTCCTCGATGAGGATGGCCCCGTACTGCGGCGCCACGAGGAACGACCACGTCGGAGAGAAGCCGTCGGCGGTGAGCTTGCCCGTGACCCGGAAGCCCTCGATGATCTCGCCGCACGCGTCCACGCGTTGGCGGGTGCCGACCGTGCCGTCGAACGTCAGGGCGTCGCCCCGGGTGCCCTTGGCCACCGATGTGAACGTCTCGCCCGGCGACACCGGCAGCGGGAGGATGAGCAGGCCGGACTCGAACACCGACTCCTCGGTGTTGCCCTGCCGATCCTGGGTGACGATCCGCTTGATCACGAGGCCTCGCTCGGGGTCGCCGGCGCGCACCCGCTGGCCGGTGAACGGCGATGCCTGCCGTTGCACCTCGGCGTTCGTCTTCACCTGGTACGTGGTCTGGCGGATGCCGTCGAGGAACGGCTGCACCGTCTCGTAGCGGTAGACGATGTTGCGCTTGTCGTCGTACTCCGAGGTCGGGTTCTGGGTCTCCGAGATCTTGACGACGCGGTGGAGCAAACGCAGCTCGAAGCCCGTGTAGGCGACTTCCTGGTTGTTCAGGACCTTGAGCCGTTCTGTGCCGGAGCGGCGCCATCGGTACAAGCCCGGCTCCGGCAGCACGGGCACCTGCTCCGTCGCCGCCTTCTCCGGGAAGGCGTTGAGCGCGGCCGGCGGGCAACTGTCGGTCGCGAAGAGGTCGGTGCGGAAGCGCGGCTTGCTGAACTGCTGCGCCGCCTGCGGCGCGAGCACCCGCACCTCCTCGTCGGGCTCGGCCTCGACCGGGACTGCGGCGATGCTTCGGGCGGCCTGCTGGGTCGTCTGTTCCTTGATTCCGAACACCACGTCGGCATCGAGCCGCTTGACGCTGACGCCCGACTCACCGGACCCGCACGCGGCGGACACGACGGCGAGCAGGGTCGCCGCGGCGACGGCGGCGTGCCTACGCATGGGCGGGAACGGGGACGAGGGGCGCATCGCCGGCCTCCTCTCGATCGGTGAGGTCGGTCTCCGGCGCGTACGGGTGGCGCAGGGAGGTGCGCGACACGGCGGCCACGGCGCGGGCGGTCGCAGGTTGCGACTGCGACAACCGGCGGCGCAGGGCCCGGCTCAGTTCTTCGGCGGCATCGGCCAGAGGCAGGCTCAGGTTGTGGCGCAGGTCGCCCCACAGGGCGCGCGTCACCAGCCACGCCAGCTCCGTATGCTCCTCGTCCTCCACGAAACGGTCGAGGAACATCAACGGCGTGTCGGTGGCGTAGGCGTAGCCGAAGTCGGCGGCGTGGTCGCGCCACTCCGCGTACGCCAGCGCCACCCGGGCGTGCGGCCCGGCGGCGCGGGCCGCCGAGCGCCGACGGGCCCGCTTGTAAGCCTTGGACAGGGCCGGGAAGGCCGCGTAGGCGAGGAGCAGGAGGAGGACGACGGGCAGCGCCAGGAGGATGCCGCGGCGTACGGAATCCGCAGTAGTGGTCTTGCCTTCCACCACCAGCGGGACGAACAGCCCGACCGACACTTCGTCGCTGGGCAGGATCGAGGGGTCGAACTGCTGTTGGGTGGCGTCGCTGCCCACGGTGGGACGGGCCTGGGCGGGGGTGCCGATGACAGGCAGCCACTTGAAGCCGGGGAACCACACCTCCACGAAGTTGGCGCCGTGGCGAGGCCGAACCTGGAGCTTGCCGTCGATCAGCTCGCCGCCGTCGAAGCCGTAGCCGATGCGGGACGGCAAGCCGACCCAGCGGGCCAGCATGGCCTGGGCGGCCACGATCTCGAAGGGCGTCCCCTCCTTGCCGCTCGACAGCATCTCGCCCACCCGCTCGGGGGTGATGCTGACGGGCACGCCGGGGCCTGCGGCCACGACGTTGTTAAGCACCCACTGGCGCACGAAGTCGAATGTCTCCCATTGCGAGGTCTGCGGGGCTTGGGCCAGGAGGTCGACCACGGCGTCGGGGGGATCGGGGATCTCGGTGAACTCGGCGACGGCGCCGTCGGGGGTGAAGGGCGGCAGCGCCTTGAGGGCGTCGACGGTGGGAAGGCCGGCCGCCGTGACCGTGTACGACAGCCCCGCCTGCACTTGGCCCTCCGACACGCGGATGTTGCCGTTGCGGCTGTCGTAGGCGAGCCGCGGGCCCTCGGCGATGATGCCCACCGTATTCGGCAGGGCCGGGAGCACGGCGCCGCCCAGGCCGCTCACCGTGAAGCGGGCGCGCACGCCGGGTTCGAGCTCGGGGTCGACGATCCCGCTGCGGGGCACGTCGTCCAGGCGGTTGGCGGCGAAGGGCGGAAGGCGCCAATCCTTGCCGTCGTAGACGTCGAGGTTGCCGATGCGCCACGGCCCGGTGAAGTCGGCCTCGACGGAGAACAGCACTCGGTCCTCCACCTCCGAGAGGGGCACCGTCTTGGGCCGCTGGGGCTCCTCGGTGGGGTCGATGTAGGGGTCGGGGAAGAGGAAGTCGCTCTGGGCCAGCACGGCCAGAGCCACGGTGATGAAGGCAATGAGGGGGAGGGCGCGCAGGGCGCGCCGCATCTCGTAGGCGCGCGACGGCCGTTCGTCCTCGTCGACATCGGCGCTCTGGGCGCTGGAGAGCAGGCCGAGGCCGATGGCGAACAGGACGAGGGCGGCGATGCCGGAGGCGACCTGCTGTTCCTCGGGGACGCTGATGGCGGGGATGGCCGTGATGGGCAGCGGCACCAGAAGGGCGAGAGCCGGGCGCCGCACCACCAAGGCGAGCCACGCCGCGGTGAAGCCCACGATGCCCATGAGCCAGCCGATGATCGCCTGCCACCCCGCCCGCAGGCCCACGGGCGGGCGCGACAGGTCGGCAGTGCGGGCGGCCTCGCCGACGAGATCGCGCACCCGGGGCACCTCGGCGATGCCGCTGGGCACGACCATCATCAGGCCGATGGTGAAGAGGCCGACGACGATGAGCGTGTTGGCCAGGAGGGGGCGGCGCTGTCGCTGGACGAGCACGGCGAGGCCGATGCCGAGCAGCCCCGCCACCACGGCGTAGACGCGCGCGCCCGCGCCGGTGAACACGCCACCGACCATGACGGCAAGGCCGATGGTGGGGCACGCCACCGCGGCCGCCAGCCGGTAGGACTGGCCCGGCGAGGCGTCCTCGACCAGCTCGTCGTCGTCGCCATCGATGCCTCCCTCGGCGGCATCGAGGTCGGCGACGACGTGGCCCTCCTCCTCGGCCAGGTGCTCGATGGCCTCGGTCTCGAGGCGGGTGAGCTCGGTGTCGGGGGGCAGCGTCGTCGCCATCAGCGGCTTCCCACGCCGGCGCCGACGGCGCCGTACAGGGCGGCGGCGATGTTCTCGCCCGGGTGCACGCCCGCCACCTCGCAGCCCAGCGCGGCGGCGGTGCCCAGGGTGGCGGCGTCGGCCTCGTCCCAGATGAGGGCGACCACCAGCACCGAGACGCCTCGGTTGACGAGCAGCCGCAGCCGCGCCGCCTCGTCAGTTTCCAGGCGGGGGGTGATGATCACGTGGTGGGCGTCGCGTTGGGGCGACACCAGCAGGCGCATGAGCGCGTTGGACAGCGAGTTACGGCTGTGCTCCAAGCGGGCCAAGCCGTCGAGCAGGATGAGCTGGCTGCCCGCGCCACGCAGCGGCCGGGTGAGGGGGCCGCCGTTGGTCTCGCACCGCACCTCGTAGCCGTCGCGCAGGTGCTTGACGCCGATGGAGGCGGCTACCCGGATGCCCGCCTCGAAGGACTCGGAGAAGCCCTCGCCGTCGCGGCTGTGGGAGGCCCGGTTGGTGTCGAGCACCATGACGACCTTGTCGGTGATGCCCTGCTCGGCCTCGCGCACCATGATCGTCCCCGTGCGGGCCGAGGCCCGCCACACGATGCGGCGCAGGTCGTCGCCGGGGACGTACTCCCGCATCCCGTAGAACTCTAGGCCCGACGGCCACGGCTTCGATACCGGCGGGCGGATAGGCGGGTCCTCGAACTGGCGGGTGAGGGGCCGGTCGTTCACCAGCTCGACCCGGGGGTGCACGAGCAGCTCGAAGGGCTCGGCGATCAGGGTCTCCCGTTGCGACAGGCCCAGCGGGTCGCCGGCGATGGCGACGAGGGGGCCGATGTTGTAGACGCCGCGGCGGGCGCAGCGCAGGCCGTAGCGGTGCTCGACGGCATCGCCCGACGAGAGCTTGGCGATGGGGACGCGCACCGAGGTACCCAACCGTTCGGGGACGCGCTCTTCGAGGACGAACGTGCTGACCGAGCGCTTGGCCGTCAGCAGCACCCGCACGTCGAGGCGGTCGCCTTCCTGGGCCCGGGGGAAGAGCCCTTCACGGTCGCCGGACAGGCGCAGGCGCCGGGGGGCTACGAGATAGCTCACCACCACGAGCAGCAGGGCGCCGTAGGCGAAGAGGTACATGGCGGTACCGGCGACCACGCGGGCCGCCAGCCACAGCCCGATGGCGGCCAGGATGGCCAACTGCCCGGCCCTGGTGATGCCGAGCTTGCGTTGCAGGTCGAGGAGGCGGGCGCGCAGCACCCGCGGCCCGAAGCGCTCGCCCAGCGCATCGAGGGCGCGCCGCACCGAGGTCCACCTGTCGTGCGAGGCGCCCCCCGGCCGTTCGGGCCGGGCGCCCCCCTTCCTCCGAAGGTCCGCCATCCTCCGCCTCGTGCCCGTTCGCCTAGCGGCCCGAGCGTGACGAGAGCGGCGGCTTGACCGTACTGGTGATGCGTTCGAGGGCAGCCTCGACCGTGTCACCCCGAAGCATGGCGTCGGGGTTCAGGATCAGCCGGTGGGCCATGACGGCGGTGAGCACCGTCCGCACGTCGTCGGGGTAGACGTGCTCGCGCCCGTCCGAGGCGGCCAGCACGCGGGAGGCGCGCAGCAGGGCGATCGACGCACGGGGGCTGGCGCCCATGGCGACGGCCGGGTCCATCCGCGAGGCCTGCACCAAGTCGACGATGTAGTAGCCGATCTCGGGCGTGACCTCGAGGGTGGTGGCGTAGTCGATCATGGCCTGCACGTCCTCGGTGCTGACGACCGAGCCCAAGACCTCGATCGACAACTGCGCGGCGTTGTCGAACATGACCTCGAACTCGTGCTCGCGGGCCATGTAACCCATCGACAGCTTGAACAGGAAGCGATCGAGCTGGGCCTCGGGGAGCGGGAAGGTGCCCGCCTGCTCCACCGGGTTCTGGGTGGCGAGCACGACGAACGGACGCGGCAGGTCGTACGTGATGCCGTCGGCCGAGACCCGTCGTTCGGCCATGGCCTCCAGCAGCGCCGACTGGGTCTTGGGGGTGGCGCGGTTGATCTCGTCGGCCAGGAGGATGTTGGTGAAGATGGGGCCGGGGCGGAACTCGAACACGCCGCGCTTCTGGTCGAGGATCGACGACCCCGTGATGTCGCCGGGCAGCATGTCGGGGGTGCACTGCACGCGGGTGCTGGTGGCCTGCATGGATTGCCCGATGGCCCGGGCCAGCATGGACTTGCCGGTGCCCGGCACGTCCTCGAAGAGGATGTGGCCCTCGCACATGATGGCCACGAGCGCCAGTCGCACGACGTCGCTCTTGCCCTTGATCACCGTCTCGACGTTGTCGGTGATCAGTTGAAAGCTCTTGGTGAACCGCTCGGCGTTCATCCGCTGCTGCCGAGGGGCTCGGGTGCTGCGGGCCGTCGCTACCGCCATGGGGCCTCCGCTTCTTGAGTTCGGCGACGCCATGCCTTGGAGCCGTCCGAGGTTCGTGTTCGATACTGCGCGCCGCTGCACCTTCCTCGGCGGTGACGACGATGTCACCCGCAGCGGGTGATAAATCGTGTCCCTCGTGTCAGAGGGAGAGCGTCACCCGCGCGAGAATAGTAGTGACGAGCGTGTCATCGAACCGCCCGGATCGGCGGGCGCACGAGCGGGAGGTCGCATGGCGGTAGCGATGACGGAGGGGGCTCGGCCTCGTTCGACGCAGTGGGCGCGGAAGTACCCGCCGTTGCTGATATTGGCTGCCGCAGCTCTGATCGTGCTCGCCGTGCTTCCGTCGTCGCTCAACCTGCCGCAGACCAATCCCAGCCAGACGCTGGAGTACGCACCGGTTCCGCCCGACGACGAGACGCCGCCTCCTCCCATGCCCGGCAACCTGTCGTCATTGGGCCTGGCGGGCAGCTCCAGCCTGGAGGAGAGCTTCGCCACCACCACCACGACGCTCCTCGATGAGGAGCTCGGCGGCGGCACCGATCCCCGCGGCCGGCCCAAGGTGACCGGGGCGAAGAACTGCGTCGGCGACCCGCCCAAGCAGACCGAGGACCCGTTGGCACCGCCGTGCGTGGTCCACTTCGAGGGCGACAACTTCGGCGCCACGTACCAGGGCGTGAGCCGTGAAGAGGTACAGATCCTCGTGTATTTCGAGGGTTTCACACGCTATACGACGTGCAGCAAGGGCAGCGAGGTCACGCCCGACGGGCAGTACTTCGACCTGATGGAGCGGGCACGCGACGACGAGCACTGCCTGGTCCGCATCCTTCGAGGGTGGCAGCAGTACTTCAACGACCGCTACCAGGCCTACGGCCGCTTCGTGCACTTCCACGCCTTCTTCGCCACCGGTGGGCTCAGCCCCTCGGCCGCTTCCCGCAAGGCGGACGCGGCCGACAACTACGCCAAGATCAAGCCGTTCGCCGTGCTCAGCTACGCGGTCGAGAACAACGACGCCTACCTGGAGTCGATGGCCCGCAAGGGCGTGCTCAACTTCGGCGCCCTGGTGGGGCGCCCGGCGGAGTTCTTCAGCCGGTTCCCCCGTCTGATGTGGGGGTACTACCCGAGCGTCGAGCAGCAGGCCCGCATGTTCAGCAGCTACATCTGCACCAAGGTCGTGCCCTACCGTGTGAGCTTCAGCGGCAACTCGGGCGACATGGGCAAGGAGCGCAAGTACGGGCTCTGGTACACGAGCGACCGCAACCGGCCCGAGCTCCGCCTGTTGAAGGACTTGGTCAAGCAACAGGTCACCGCCTGCGGGGCGGACATCGTCTCGGAGCAGACGTTCCCGTCGGCCCAGTACGTGCAGGACAACAGCAACCCGCCGAAGTACGCCTCCGACGCCAACCTCGCCTTCCAGCAGGCGGGGGTGACCACGATCATCTGGCCGGGCGGCTTGGAGACCCAACTCTCGAAGACGTCGGGCAACTGGAAGCCCGAGGTGGTGGTGGCGGGCGACCTGTTCGTCGACGGCAACGCCGAGGGGCAGTACCAAGAGCCGAACTTCTGGTCCCATGCCTGGGTCGTCAGTAACGTCGTCTACACGCCGCTGCTCGACGACAGCCTCTGCTACAAGGCCTACGTCCAGGTGAACCCGACGGTGCCCAAGTCGGACCTGCGGTTCAGTTGCGAGGCGGGGACATACGAGGACCTGCGGCAGCTCTTCACCGGCATCCAGGTGGCCGGTCCCCGACTGGGGCCGACGTCGGTCGACAAGGGCTTCCGAGCCATCCCCAAGGTGCCCAGCAGCAACCGCCAGACGCCGGCCTGTTACTACGAGCCCGGCGACTACACGTGCACCAAGGACGCCGTGGCCCAGTGGTGGGACCCGAACGGCAACTCGCCCAACAACGACCGGCCCGGGTGCTGGCGCATGGCCGAGGACGGCAAGCGCTACATCGGCGGCGACTGGCCGTCGGGCGACGTGCCCACGCAGCGGACGAGCGCCGACAGGTGCAACGGCTTCAACGGCGGGGGACTGACGAATCCCAACCCACCGAGCGCGACCTGACAGGGGATGTGGCGATGCTGAAGGACACCCGTGCTCGACGAGCAGCCCACCTGGCCTTGGCCGTTGCGTTCATAGGCGTCGGCGCCGTGGTCATGGCGGGCCCCAGCCCGGCCTTGCAGCACCCGGCGCTCCGGATCGGCGAAGGCGAGAGCTTCACACGGCAGTACCCGACAATCCCGGGCAACAACCCGGCGAACCAGGCCTACGACCCCGAGACGTGTCGGCTGGCGCCGTACTGCGACGTGATCCGGCTGACAATCCTGCCGCCGGCTTCGTCCGACACCAGCTACTTCGTCCGCATCCAGTTGGGGTGGAAGACGCGGGCGGAGGTCGACGTGCCGGTCGAGGGCGAGGTCACCAACAACGACCTCGACATGTTCATCTTCCAGGTCCCCTACGACAAGTCGAAGCGCATCCGCCAGAACCAGGTGGCCAGCGGCGCTACCGCGGCCCAGCCGGAGACCGCCTACGTCTCGCCCGCGGACGACTACGACATCGTGGTCGTCAACTTCGTCGGCGTGAACGAGGAGGGCTACCGGCTCACGCTGACCTACGTGGCCGAGACCGTGTTCACACCGTTCGAGCTGTTGGAGGACTTTCGGCCCACCACGGACGAACCGGTGACCGACACCTCGGGCACGCCGGTGCCATCGGGGCCGGCCGCGGCGCCGTCCGTCGAGCAGGTGACAGGCGGCGGGTCGGTAGCGCCTCCGATGCTGTTCCTGGGGGGCGGGCCCTTCGACGACCCGTTCGGCTTGGCCACGCCGATTGCCAGCATCTCGGCCGCGGCCCGGAACGTGTTGGCCGGGCCCCAGGCGGGTCCTGCGCCGCCGCCGGGCCCGGTGTCGGCGCTGTCGGCGCTGGTGTGGCTCGGCCTCGTGCCCATGGCCGTGGTCGCGACGGGCGGCTGGGTGCTGGCCCGGCGACGCAACCGGGTCTTCGCCGGCTAGCGCCGCCGGCGCACCACCGTTCTCGTTGCGGAACTGCGCACCGGGGTGCGCAGTTCCGCAACCGGAACGCGACCGGGCCTGCGGACCGGGTTCACCGGTCCTTTGCCGATTGCGGCAAGCGCCGGCCGTTCAGGGCGAGGCGGCGCCCTCCTGGGGGCCGGCCAGGCCGAGCTGTGAGCGAATCTGCGAGAGACGGGCCTTGGCCTCGCTGTCGAGCTGGGCCTGCTCGACCTCGACCATCCGGCCCTCGACGGATTCGCCGTGAAGCTCGGCCGCGCCCGCCGCGCGGGCGTAGCGCTCCTCGATCTTGCGCCGCACTTCCTCCACCGTGGGGACATCGTGCCCGACTGTCTCGGACAGCGTCTCCATCGCCTTGTTCATCTGCTCCTGCATCTTCGCCTGGTCGAGCTGGCTCAACAGTTTCTGCCGCTCGGCCAAACGCTTCTGCAGCGCCGCCGCGTTCTGGGCGACGGCGGCCTTGGCCTTGTCGGCCGCCTCCGTGGTCTGGAGGTGCAGCGCCTTCAGGCCCTCCACTTCCTGCTCGATGCCGACCAGCTTCGACGCGAACGCCTCGGCGGCCCGGGTGTAGTCGTCCGCTCGCTTGCCGTCTCCGTTCTTCGTCGCCTCGTCGGCCATGAGCAGCGCCTGCCGCGCCGAGCCGGTGACCTTCTCCAGTTCCTCCATGGCGCGGTTCAACCGCAGCTCGGTCTGCTTCTGGTTGGCGATGACGTTGGCTGCCTGCTCCCGTAGCCGGCGATGCTGCTCCTGTCCCTCGGCGATCGCCTGCTCCAACTGGACCTTGGGGTCGGCCGCCTCCTCGAACTTCCCGGTGAGGGCAGCGGTGAGATACCGACCGATACGGCGCGCGAGCCTGAACATGCCGCGATGCTACCGGCGCGCCCGCCCCTGCCCGGGGTGCCATGTCGTCGGCCGTCAGCATCACGAGATGGTCGTCGCTCGGTGCGTCGATGGCGACCACCCGTGACGCATGCCGGCGACCGCGGGCTCGAAGCACTCGACGGGCTCCCCGCGGCAGCCGGCTCACTGCCGGCGATCCCGCGTCGGGTCGGTGAGACCAGCCTCGGCGAAGCCCTTGGCCCGCAGGAGGCACGAATCGCACCGCCCGCACGGATGCCCCTCGGGGCCCGGGTCGTAACAGCTATGGGTCAGCGCGTAGTCGACGCCGAGCTCCATGCCGCGGCGCACGATGTCGCCCTTCGTCATCGCCATGAGCGGCGCGTGGATGCGCGTGCGGATGCCGCCCTCCACGCCCTCGCGCGTGGCGAGGTTCGCCATGGTCTCGAACGCGGCGATGTACTCGGGCCGGCAGTCGGGGTAGCCGCTGTAGTCGAGCGCGTTGACCCCGATGAAGATGTCGGCGGCGCCGAGCGTCTCCGCCCACGCCAGGGCGAACGACAAGAACACGGTGTTGCGGGCGGGGACGTAGGTGATCGGTATGCCGTCGCCCAGTTCCTCGGCGCTGTCGGCCTTGGGGACGTCGACATCGGCGGTCAGCGCCGAGCCGCCGAAGACGCGCAAGTCAGTGGTGACGATCACGTGGTCGGCCACACCGAAGTGCTGCGCCACCCCTCGGGCGGCCTTCAGCTCCACGGCATGCCGCTGGCCGTAGTCGAAGCTGAGCGCATAGCAGCGACGGCCTTCGGCGGTGGCGATGGCGAGCACCGTCGTGGAGTCGAGGCCGCCGCTCAGCAGCACCACCGTGGGCTCGTCCATCGTCGTCCACGGTGTCCGCAGGCCCGCGCCGTTGTCCAGTGCGTACGGGGTGATCCCGGTGATGACGGCTGGAGGAAGGCACGCGTCAATGCCTGGCTGCGGCGGTTCTGTTCTCGCGCTGGTCG
>JAHWLA010000048.1 GCA_019347595.1 Actinomycetota bacterium | reverse complement strand
TCACGGGCGACATCCAGTTCCCCCAGGCCGGCACCTACGGGCTCAAGCTGTGCGCCGACGACGGCGTGCGCCTGTTCGTCGACGACAGCAAGCTCATCGACGACTGGATCCTGACAGGCACGAAGTGCCGCACGACGAGCACGGTGAGCTCGGCGGCCAACAGCCGCAAGCGCATCCGCATCGACTACTTCGAGGCGACCTCGGCAGCCAACCTGACGCTGTCGTGGACACCGCCCGGCGCCGCCGAGCAGGTCGTCCCCGGCGACTACCTGGCCCCGCACTACGGCCTCGTCACCTCGACCGTCGACCACGACGGCAAGAAGGCCGCCACCGAGTACGCCCGGCCCGAGTACGGGCATGCCACCGCAGCGGTGGCCGACCCCGACGACGGGACAGGGACCTCCGAGCTGAACCTGCGCACCGTCACCAACTACGAGGCGCCGGGCACCGGCTACTTCCGCCGCACGAGCACGGCCCTCCCCAAGGGCAATGCCACGACGTTCGTCTACTACGCGTCGGGCGAGGCGGCCCCGGCGAACGAGTGCGGCGGCATCGCGGCCGTCGGCATGCAGAAGTCCGAGACCGGCCCCGCGCCGGCGACAGGGGCTGCCATCACCCGGCGGGTGGTGTACGACGCGCTGCACCGGGTGGTCGGGACGAAGATCGACGGCGACCCGCGGTGGATGTGCACGACGTACGACAGCCGCGGCCGCTCGGTCAGTTCGACGGACTTCTCCAACAAGACGACCACAGTCGTGCACTCGACGGCCGGCCAGGTCACGACGAACTACGTCGACTCGGCGGGCACAACGCGCTCGACCGTCGAAAAGCTCGACCTCCTCGGCCGCACGTGGTCGTACACCGACGAGCACGGGACGGTGACGCGCCGCACCTACGACCAGGTCGGCAGACCGCTCGCCGTGCACCGCACCGTGCCCGGCGGCACAGAGAAGAAGATCGTCGAGGACGCCTACAACAGCGCCGGGCGCCTGACGTCGTCGAGCGAATGGCTGTCGGGCGCGGCCCGTACGACGATCTACGGCTACGACGCCACGTCGGGCCGGCCGACCACGACGACGCGGCCCAACGGGGTGGTCACGACCACGGGCTACGACGCCAACCGGGGCGACGTCACCTCGCTGAGCCACGCCGGTCCGGGCATGAGCACGTCGTCGTGGACGTACACCAAATCGGCGGGCCGGAGGGTCACCTCCGAGGCCACCACAGGCCGCACCCGCAACTTCGCCTACGACGGCGCGGGCCGCCTCGCCACGACCACCGAAGGAGCGACGACCCGCAACTACGCCTACGACGCCAACACCAACCGGTGCGCCCGGGCGACGAGTTGCGCCACACCGACCTACACCTACGACAACGCCGACCGGGTCACCTCGTCGCCGGAGTACTCGTCGTACACCTACGACGGCCACGGCAACATGACCCAGGCCACCCCGCGCACCCAGCCGCCGGCCGGGAGCATCGACCAGACGTTCGCCCTCGACCCGGCCAACCCGTCGAGCTTCGAGATCGTCGCGGGCCAGGCGGGCACCGTCTCGGCCGCCCTCGGGTGGACCAGCAGCGTGCCGACCTACACCTCGGACACCGTCACGGGCACGCTGGGCGCAGGCGCCACACGCACGACAACCGTCCCCGTCGACGGCATGTCGTACGTCACCTCGGATCTCACGTGGACGCAGGGCACCCGGACGGGCAGCCGCACGCTGTCGGGCACCGTCTCGCCCGGCAGCCCGTCGACGACGACGCTGCCGGTGACCGCCACCGGCACGATCTCGGCATCGACCAACTGGGGCACGTCGACGTCGTCGGGCGCGTGGTCGGGCTCGGTCGGCAACCTCGGCCAGGAGGATCGCACGTTCACGGTCTCGGCCAACGGCACCATCTCGGCCAGCCTGACCTGGCCCTCGGCGGTGCCCAACCCGAACCTCGACCTCGAGCTGCTCACCGGCGGCACGGTGGTCGCCTCCTCCACGGAGCTCACGGGGAACTCGGAGGCCATCGTCCACAGCGTGACGGGCCTGGGGGCCTTCCCGGCGACCCGCACCTACACGTTGCGGGTGAAGGCCATCGGCGCGGGCTCGTCGTGGAACATGTCGGGGACCTGGCCGGTGACCGCCGACGTCGATCTCGAGCTCTACAACCCGTCGGGCACGAGGGTAGCCCAGGCCACCGGTTCCAGCTCCAAGCCGGAGAGCCTCAGCTACAGCGTCACCGCCGGCAACACCGGGACCTACTCCGTCAAGGTGCTGTCGAAGGACCACAGCGCCTCGCTGAGCAGCGGCTCGGCCACCTTCCCCGAGCTGGCGCACGCCGACCTCACGCTCAACCTCAAGAACCCGTCGGACACGACGGTGGCCACCACCCGGTCGGCCACGGGCGCGGCTTCGCTCACGTACCGGGCGGCGTCCGGCGGGAGCCACACCCTGCAGATCGTCAACAACTCGTCCGACGTGTCGGTGCCGAGCCTGTCGATGCCGTGGTCGGCCACCACGCAGGCGACCGACACCTGGAGCGGCACCGATGTGCCCGCCGCGGGCACCCGCAGCCAGTCCGTGTCGCTGGACGGCGACGGGTGGGTCACATCCGACCTGACGTGGACCCGGGGCACGCGCACGCGCACCGACTCGCTTTCGGGCACCCTCTCGGCGGGCGGCAACACCACCCGCACCCTGGCGGCCACGGCCACCGGCACCATCTCCGCCTCGACCGACTGGGCCTCGTCGACCACGTCGGCCTCGTGGAACAAGACCGTCGCCAACCTGGGCCAGAACGACGAGTCGCTGGTGGTCTCGGCCAACGGCAACGTGTCGGCCTCGCTGAGCTGGCCGTCGGCGGTGCCCAACCCCAACCTCGACCTCGAGCTGCTCGACCCGGCGGGAACCGTCGTCGCCTCGTCCACGGCGCTGACGGGCAACTCCGAGTCCATCAGCTACAACGTCACCGGCCTCGGCGCCTACCCGGCGAGCCGCACCTACACGCTGCGGGTCAAGGCGGTCGGCGCTGGCTCGTCGTACTCGCTGTCGGCGACCTGGGCGGTGACCGCCGACGTCGACCTCGAGCTCTACAGCCCGTCGGGCACGAGGGTGGCCCAGGCCACCGGCACGACGACGAAGCCCGAGAGCCTCAGCTACTCGGTAACCTCGGGCAACACGGGGAACTACACCCTGAAGATCGTCAGCAAGAACCACTCGGCGAGCTTCACCGGCTCGGCGTCGTATCCGGAGCTCACCTACGCCAACACCACCCTGCGGTTGAAGAACCCGTCGGGCACGACCGCGGCGACGGCGACGAGCTCGTCGGGGTCGCTCACCCTCAACCACCGGGCCACGGTGGGCGGGACCTGGACGCTCCAGGTGGTGAACAACTCGACCGACCTGGCGATCCCGAGCTTCTCGGCCACCACCCGGGTGCCCCGCACACACACCACCACGGTCCTCCAGTTGAAGAACGCCACCGGCATAGTGGTAGCCGAGAACGCCTCGGCCGACCGGCCCAAGAGCCTCAGCACAAGCGTCTCGCCGGGGAAGTACTTCCTGGTCGTCACGCCCTCGGGCGGCGGCGGCACCGCCACACTGACGGGCTCGTACCCTGGCCGTCCGGGTCGGCAGCTCATCACCTACGACGCCAACGACCATGCCACCTCCATTGACGACGGGGCGACTGTGGTGGCGGAGACACTCAGCCCCTCGGGGCGGGTCATCCGCCGCACAGTCCGTGACGCCGCCACCTCCGAGGTCCGCGAGGACGTCTACGTCGGGTACGCCGACGGCGGCGACAGCCCGGCCTACACCACGCCGGTGGTGGCGGGGACCTTGACGACGTACCTGTCGGGCGTCGTCTACTCGGGAACCAACGCCGCCTGGCAGCATACGAACATCCACGGAGACGTGGTCGGGACGACCGACGCGGCAGGCGCGTTGACCGCCGTGCCCACCGCCGACGAGTTCGGCATGGGGACCACCCCGGCGAGCCGTCTGGGGTGGCTGGGCGGCCACGGCCGCTTCTCGGTGGGCGGGTCGCTCGGGCTCGTACGCATGGGCGTGCGCCTCTACGACCCCGGCCTCGGCCGGTTCACCAGCGTCGACCCGGTCGAAGGGGGCTCGGCCAACGACTACGACTACGTCGACGGCGACCCCGTCAACGGCTTCGACCTCATGGGCACCCACAACGCGGACACCGGGTGGTGCAACAAGAAGCAGGCGGCCAAGCACCCGTCGCGCATCCGCCGTTGCCGGATCGTGAAGCGGCTCGCCGACGCGGCGTTGGCCGAGGCGGCTCGCCTCTACCCCAGGGAGACCCTCCACAACGGGATCGGCGATGCCTTCCGCCACTGCATGTGGAGCGCCCAGATGACGATCAGCCTCGGGTGGCGGGATGCCAAGGGCTTCGCCGACAGGCACGAGCACACGGGCGACCACAACAAGAAGAGCCCGCAGCCGAGGGCCGAGCGGAAGATGGACCAGTACAACAACGCCAAGGGCCGCGAGATCGGCAAGCAGCTTCGTGGTAAGCCGAACGCAATGGCCAGGGCAGTCTCGGAATGCCGGCACTCGGCCTCGTACGGAGGGCTGCAGCTACGACCATGACCGTCAGCACATCGCGCCGCACGCTCCGGGCGCTGCTCGTCGTCGAAGTCCTGGCGGCAGCGCTCGGGGCCTACTTCAGCATCGTCCTGTGGGTGCTCGCCACCGGGCCCGACTACCAGTTGGAGGCGAGCGCCAACGACCACTCGGTCGTCCCCCCGCTGGTGGCGACGGCGGTGACGCTCGTCCTGGTGGCCGCGGTCGTGGGCACGGCCCGTCGCCTCCGCCGCGGTGGTCCAGCGGAGGGCGCTGCACCGCCCGCCTAGGCAGCGGGTTCTGGTCCAGCACGGCGAAGTCAATCGCTCTCTGTAGGGCTAGCCGCTCGGTACCGCCCGGTAGCTGGCCGTTCATCCCCTCGCCTAGTCGACCCAGCAACGAAGGCTTCTTCACCGAGTCGCCTTGGGCATCACGGAACGAAGCGAGGAACGACCGACGAGCGCAAGAAGCTGCTCGACGCCTACTACGCGGGAGCCGTGTTCCTCGACCTGCTGAAAAGCGAACAGGAACGCGTCGCCAGGGACATCGGCAAGGCCGAAGCCCAAGTGACGGCCTGCCAGTCCAACTTCGGCGACATCGCCGACACGCTCGACAAGACGCTGGCCCTGCTCGTCAACTGTCAGGACGCGTACCGTCGGACCAAGCCTCAGACACGGCGGGAACTCAATCAGTTCTTCTTCGAACGGCTGTTGGTGCACGACGATGCGGTGGACGAGTGTGAGCCGACCACGGTGCCGGCATCGCTCCGCCGTTCGGACCTGCGGCAACAGTGGAGGCCGAAACAGAAACCCTGGTCCGCTTTCCGCAGGCCACGGTTCGAACATGAGTGTTTTCGTGGGCCTAACTGGACAGAATAAGAACCTCCCTCTCGTCCGTAGCTCCGCCATCCGGTTGTCATTCAGGCACAGCAAGCGGCGGCTCCGGAATGAGACCAGTCCCTCCGTGGAGGTTGCGTAGGGTCGGGACCATCCCCCACGCCATGCCCCTCCGCGGCGACGATCGCGGGGATGGCCAGTTCTCGTAAGCAGTGGCGACACCCCAAGGCCATCAGCGAGCACGCCTTCGACAAGCTGCATGTGATCAACTGCACGCTTGCAGAACTCGAGACTGCCCTCGACGGTGCCGAGATCATCGAGGAGCGTGAGCTCGACGATGGAACGTCGAAGGAGTTGCTCCTCGTCGTGGACTGGAAGCGGCCGCTCCACGTGGTCGTCGTTGTCGACGACGCCAGACGAGAAGAACGCATCGTGACCGTGTACGAGCCCCTCGCCGGGCAGTGGACCGCGGACTACCGTAGGAGGCGCTGATGGCGTGCGAACGTTGCAACCAAAGCGAGCGGGTCGCGGTCAAGCGAGCCAAGCTTGCGGAGCGGGACGGCAAGGTCGCGGTCGTGCTCGACGTGCCGATGGAGGAGTGTCCGTCGTGCGGTGACCGGTGGCTCTCCTGGGACGTCGCCAAGCGCCTCGACGAACTGCTGCGCACGATGCTGGCCGGCGATGTCGAGATCGCCACTCGCCACTTCGCAGCGCCGGATACGTCGGCGGCATAGGCCCCGACGAAGGTTCGTACGCCGTACAACGGTGGGCCTGTGGAGTTCCGGTTGATGCCTTCTGCATCGGTTCCGGTTGATGCTTGTCGCCTCGGCGACTGACTTCGGACGACTCAACGGGCCTGCGCCCGCTTCTTGCGGATCCCTCCTTTCGAAGTGCGCACGACTGTCTTGACGAGCTCGGCACCCGACCACACCTCGAGCAACGTGTCGGTCACGTGGACGTCGACGACCTCGCCGCCGCGGTGCTTGCCCACCGAGAAAGCCTGCCACGCCACGCTGATCACTCCGTTGGCCGCCACCCGGCGGCTGATCCAGTCGTCGCCGGCGCGGGCGTCGTCGAGGGAGCGCAGGTCGACGGGCAGCGAGGAGGTGGTCTCCTGGCGGGCGTGGAAGCGCTGGGCGGGGGTGCACATGCCGATGCCCTGGTGGGGCCGGTTGTCGTTGTAGTCGGCTACCCAGGCGTCGAGCTCGCGCTGGGCCGAAGCCAGGTCCTCGAAAACCCGCCCGGTCAGGAACTCGAAGCGCAGGGTGCGGTGGAAGCGTTCGATCTTGCCCGTGGTGGTGGGTGATCGAGGGGCGGTGAGGCGGTGGGCGATGCCGTTCTCGCGGCAGATGCGGTCGAAGAGCACCTCGGTGGGGCGCAGGCCGAAGCGGTTGGTGAAGACCTTGCCGTTGTCGGTGAGGATCTCCTCGGGGACCCCGTGGCGGCGCAGGGACTCGGCGAGCACGGCGCACACCGAGCGGGCCACCGCCCGCGTCATCACACCGGCGGCCACGCAGTAGCGGCTGTGGTCGTCGATGCCGGTGAGCACCTTGCACTCGGTCCCGTCGGCGAGGACCACCCCGCCCACGACGTCCATCTGCCACAGCTCCATGGGTCGCCCCCGCTCCCAACGCCGGTAGTCGGCCAGGCGCCTGCGCCTCGCCGTCGGCTCGATCAGGCCGTGGCGCACCAGGGCCCGGTAGACGGCCGAGCGCGACGGCAGGGGTTCGACCCGCTCGCGTGCGAGTTGGTGGGCCAGCCGCGTCGGCCCCCAGCCCGGATGCTGCATCCGCAGCTCGCACAATCGGGCCTCGACCGCGGGCGCCATGGCGTGCGGGCACGTCCGGGGCCGATGCGAGCGGTCCGCCAGAGCGGCCAGCCCGCCCGCCTCGTAGCGGGCGAGCCAGGAGTGCACGGTCTGGCGGCTGACGCCGAAGGCCTCTGCCACCTCGGTCACCTTCAAGCCGTCGCGTTGGACGGCGAGCACTGCTTCGTATCGCTGTTCCACCTTGCTGAGCTCCACGAGCACTCGGCCACCTCCTCGACACGAGGCGAGAAGGCGGGGACCGAGGTGTCAAGCATCAGGCGGAACCGTGTCAAGGATCAGGCGGAACCGTGTAAAGCGTCAGCCGAAGACGAAACGTCGTGTATCAGCCGAACCTTTACAAGTGTTTTCGTGGGCCTAACTGAACAGAATAAGAACCTCACCGTGGCGGTACCCGGTGCTGCCGCTGCGCTCTCGACACGCCACAGCAAGCAGAGGCGATCTGGCTACTTCCAGAGTGCTACGTCGCGAGCGCGGGAAAGTTCCTGACTGCCCATGCGTTCACGTCATCAACTACTGCCTCGACATGAGCAGTTGCGTTGCGGTTGCACGACGGCGCTCGGCCCAGTGGAGCGATGGCGCCGTAGTCAGAGGGCCCCATGCCGTAAGGCCCCCTGTCACTCACGACGTCCGCGAGTCGGTCGGCTTCTTCCGCTGAGCGCCCAGCGAGTATGTGCACCCCTACGACGAACTCCACGTTGTAGGTACTCCACGCGGATCCGGGTCGGACGTCGAGGTAGGGCTGGACTGCTCTCGCTGCCTCGGCAACCGGCTCAAGAGCATCAGCCAGGCATCCGGCCGCGATAATGACGGACCACAGCATCTCGGCTACGTCGGGATCTGTGAGTAGTTTCGCAGCCTCTGTTGGGTGCGCGCTGAGCCAGCCCGTCGCTGCGCCAAGCGCTTCCGTGGCCAATCGCTGCGTGTCGTCGCCTGATAGTGCGGCACGTGCTGCGACGGCGAGGAGCACTACGAAGAGCAGCAAGGCAAGGCCGTCGCGTAGGGGCCGAAACGTGCTCGGCTGGTCCACTACGGCGAAGTCAGGGATCGAGTGGCCGAGCCAGGAGATGATCGCGTCGCTGAGGTCGACGAGCGCCTCCGCCGACGGCATCCCAGCGCCGAGCAGGAACTCCTGGAGCCCGACGCCCCCCGTCGACACTATGCCTGGCACCAACTGATCCTGAGATCGAACCAAGGAGTTGTCCTCAAGAAGCTTGAGTTGAGCGAGCTCTCGCGCTTCTTGTGTCCAGCGGCGTAGCAACCCCCGCCTGACTTCTCGTGACTGCTGTTGGACGATCGCTCCCGCAGCACGGATGAAGCCGTCCATAGCCGGGCTCGCGACATGCGCCCGCTGGCCAATCTGGCCCTTGACAATGATCCTTCGGACGTTCGCGAGGGTGTGCACCGCATCGTCGCCAGCGCCAAGTTCGATAAGCCGTGCAACGATGCCGGCGTACGTGCCAGCGGCAGCCGCAGGAGTCCGCGAAGACATGTTGTCCCACACTTGGTCGAGCACGTATCGAACCTGTTCTCTGGCGTGGAGTCTCATCTCGGCGACATCAGTGCTGGTATGCGGGACCGTGGCCAGGGCAGCGAGCCGGTTAATCGTGAGGCTGGCCACACGGTCGTCCGAATGCGTTACCGCGTTCACGGCAAACGCCGCTGCCCCTTCGACGATCTCGTTCGCGAACGAGTTGTAGTCACCGATGGCGCCGTTGGTGGTGTCGAGAACGCGTCGAAAAGCGTTCAGTGCCCCCTCGAAGAACATGAACGCCTCATCCGTGGCACCGCGCGTCATCAGTCGCTGGGCAGCCTTGAGGAGCATGCGGATCGGGCCGCTCGCCAGGGAAACCTGCTGATCCGCGATCGCTCGCGCTGCTGCGTCTCGGGGAAGGCTCGCACCTATGGTGCTTCGTGCAAGGCGCTCCCCCAGCCGAAGAAGTTGGCCGGTTTGCTTGAGCAGACGCTTGCTCTCCGCTTGCGCCAAGTCAAGGGAGTCCGCGGCCGCAAGTGCCGAACGGGCCGACACCCAATACGCGCCGAACGCTGCTCCTGCGAGCAGCGAGGAGGCGAGGGTGGCGTCGTCGTCGGGCTGGAGCGACGCGACCCAGAACATGAAAACGGAGACGGGCGCACCCGCCATGCCGAGGCCCCACACGCGTGCCCGGCGCAGCAGCCCGGTAGTCAGCCCTGGACCTACTTCAGCGGCACGCTGCACGGGGAGCGCAACCGCAGCGAGGACCACACCGCCAATGCCGACGATGGACGCACAGCCCACGACCACTTCGAGATTCCCGCCGTCGTCGCTGCCCCATGGCCGACTTGCGAAGAACACCACCGCTGCCGCGCTGCCAAGAGTGACCGGGACGGCGTAGAGCGCATAGTCGAGCCAACGGTTCTGCAGGCGAATCTTCCACCACAAGCGAATCCGCTGCCACCGGGACGGCGCGTGGGCGGTCTGCCGGTAGAGGTTGCGGTGAGCTGAGCGCAAAGCTGCATGCATCCCGCCGACGAGCGGGTCGTAGCTCGGTATCTCCGTAGAGGCGGGAGCAGCCTGGTCGGCCGCCCTCCTCCTACGCCTCGTCCCCACGGGCCTCCTCGAATGGCCGGGCCACGCCGTCGCACGGCAGCAGACACCTGTCGCAGTTCACGGGAACTCCGGGCTCGAATCGGTCATCGAGTGCGGCAGCGAGACGGCGGGTGTCGATTGACATCCGCTGAATTCGCGCGTCGGGCTGAGCAGGTCGGCCCACGAACGAAACCTCAAGGACGCTGTCGATTCGCGTGATGATCCGAATGCATCTCTCGTCGTCGTAGACCCGGCCGGTCACGTGGACGCACTCGTCGTCCTCGGGGTCCCGCGAGCAAATTGAGCATTCGGCAGAGCCGATAACCATCGCCGGGCTGATGCCGACTCGGTTATGGGCAAGGGCAACGGGACAGTCTTGCCAGTAAGCACCGTCCTCGAAGGAGAACGTGCATCCAAACGTCTGACGGACGAACTTGCCTGCTGCATCGAGTGCTTGGTGGGCTTCCTCGAAGGCCGGAGTGTCCTCTAGCCAGTTCATCGCCGAGCGCAGCGCTGCGAGTCCATTACGCGCCTTCTCCTCGGACTCGGCGTTCGGGCCTGCCACCACTAGTAGGTATCGCGCATGGGCAATGGCACGACGGCCAGCGCGAAGCCGCTCACGTCCAGTCGCGACGACGTGGTCGTCCCCGTCGAGTTGCTCAACTCGGTCAGTCATCGTGCGCGTCGAAACGTTTCATTGCTTTCAGCACGTCGCGACCCCTTCCCGACGCTTTGAACGTTTTGACACCGTCACCGCGCTTGACTTTGAACTCCACGTGGAGCCTCGCGTCCTCGGCGGCCTGCTTGCTCCCGGCCAGGCCGAGGACCAACGAGGCAACAACTTCGCCCGCGCCGCTCGCGACCGCGTCCCGCAGGAACAACAGCACGGGTAGCCATATCTCGAGCGCCTTGTGTTCGACAGTTGCACGTTGATCCTTCGGGTGAGCCCACCCGACGTTCAGGCCGTGCTCGCGGAGCAGCTTCGATGCGTCTGGGGCAGTCCCGGGGTACGCCCAACGACCGTCTTCGAGACGCTCGATCCCGGTTTCGGGGATGCCCGGAAGAATTACGACATCCAGGTCGTGGTCCGCTTCAAAAGTGCTGGTGAAATCGGAGTGGGACACGTTCTCCATAGTAGTCCAGGACGAACGTACGTTCCCGCTTGCCATCGGACATGGAGGGGTTGTATGAGCTTGGGGCCGGTCTGTCGCAGCCCCGCCCGGTGATCCGCCCCAGGGCCGCCTCCCCGTACCCATTGGTGGCCGGGGCGCTGCGGCAAACAGCCCCCGGCCCGGACGATTCCTTCGAAGGAGGAACCGCCGTGTCCGAAGCTACGTCAATCGAGATCCCCTCCACCGCGCTGTGCGACCGAGTCGCCGTGCTCACCGAGGAGGGGCTGGAACTGGAGAGCCGCGTGCTCGCCTTCGCCCGAGAGGCGGGCGACGTCGGCCGGACGTTCGACGCCGAGGCCGAGGCGCTGGACGAGCTCGCCCTGGAGCGGGTCGCGGTGCGCTGCGGCCTGGGCGTGCTGCACGCCCTCGTCGAGCGGATGGCCGACGCGCTGACCGACCTGGCCGAGCCGGCCTGCGACCGCCGGGCGGCGGCGTGAGGCCGGCCCAGCAGCGCCTGTCGCTTGAGCCGTTGGTCGCCCGCTACGGCACTGTCAGCGGCCTGGCCCGGGCGCTGGGCGTCCCCCGCACCCAGGCGAGCCACTGGCGTCACCAGGGCGTCCCGCTCGACACCGCCGACCGTCTGGCGGTGTCGGTCGGCCTGCACCCATGCGAGGTGTGGGAGGACTGGTTCGTCCTGTGCGACGAGGACGCCGAAGCCGCCTGAACGCGCAACATTGTCCACCTGCGAGGGGGCCGCGTGCGGCCCCCTCGTCGCGTCAGGCTCACTGTCGCTCGCGCGTCTGGCGGTAGTACCAGCCGCGGTGCCCGCGCTCGGCCCGGTCGAGTGTCTCAGGCGGCGGCCGGATGACCCCCGCTCAACCGGTCGATCAGCCGGGCGCGCGACCAGGCGCGCAACCGCCCGCGCAGGGAGAAGTCGCGCTTTCACACCCGTTCGCCTGCGTTCCCGCAGGTCACGCCCCCTCCGGCCCCGCGCGGCCCGAAGGCCGACTCGGGAAGGGCGCAAGCGCCCTTCCCTCCCTTTCCCGGCGGTCCACCGACAGACGGCGCTCTCGGTTCTCGGGCCGAGAGGCCCCACGACCTGGGCGAACGCCCGTGTGCGCGCCGGCGTGTCGGGCTTTTCGGGTCGGCGCCGAGTCTCGACCGGTTCGCCGCCCGGGTCGCCACGGTTGCTTTCGGGGTCTGGTTCGAGTGGGTTTCTCACACCCGTAATGACGCGCCCGAGGCCGATTCGCGGGTGGGAAATGGCGACGAGGCGCCGGAAATCCGGGCGCGACAGCGCTGCGTCGTCGCGCCGTGTCGCGCGTCTGTTGCAGGCGACTCGGGGCATGTTGCAGCACGTTTCGGTGTGGCAGACGAAGTTCTCACCCGCGAATCGGCCCGCGACGCGTCATTACAGGGGTGATGGCACAGCCACGCAGACACCGCAGCCGCGGGCCCGAGCCGAGACGGCCCCTCGGCGTGCGCCCGCCCTCCCTGGTCCACCTCGACGCCGAGGGGGGAGGCGCGCGCCGTCGAGGCGCTGGCCACGCTCCTGCGCCCGCTGCTGGCAGGCGGCGCAAACCCCTTGAAGGACACCGTGAAGACGACGTGTGATGGCGCTGACGCCCCGGCCGGGGCGGACCTGCCGCCCATCGGGGAGGAAGCCGAGTGACCGCCACGAAACGCAAGCAGCCCGCACGCCGGAGCGCCCCGCTGGAGGGGTCGGTACGAGTGGCGGTGTACCTGCGCATCTCTACCGACGAGGAGCACCAGCCCTACAGCCTCGGCGCCCAGGACCAGCGCCTGCGCTCCTACGTCGCCAGCCAGCCGGGCTGGTCCCTGGTGCGCACCTACCAGGACCAGCAGTCGGGGGCGACGTTGGAGCGGCCCGACCTCCAGCGGGCGCTGGCCGACGCCAAGGCCGGCTGGTTCGACCTGCTCCTCGTCTACCGCGTCGACCGCCTGGCCCGGTCGGTCCGCGGCCTGGCCCACATCCTCGAAGAACTGGACGGCGCGGGCGTCGCCTTCCGCTCGGCCACCGAGCCCTTCGACACCTCCACGCCGGCGGGCCGGATGATGGTGCAGATGCTCGGGGTCTTCGCCGAGTTCGAGCGCGAGACGATCATCGACCGCGTCGTGGCGGGCATGGAGCGCAAGGCCGGCCGTGGCGAGTGGGTGGTGGGGCCGCGGCCCTTCGGCTACACGCTGCCGCCCAAGGGCACGCCGGGGCCGCGGCACCTGATCGTGGACGAGGACCGCGTCCCGCTCGTCCAGGTCATCTTCGACATGTACGCCCGCCAGAAGCTCGGCGCGCAGGCGATCGCCAACTGGCTCAACGACCAAGGCCACCGGACCCAGCGGGGCAAGCCGTGGGGGCACACCGCGGTGCTCACCATCCTGCTCACCGCGGTGGCGATGCTGCTGCTGGGTCGGC